>JAJPIH010000459.1 GCA_021324875.1 Alphaproteobacteria bacterium | reverse complement strand
GACACCGAGCTGGTGACATTGGCGCCGAGCGCCTCAGCGCGCGCCTTGGCTTCCGAGCGGCTCATACTGTCAAGGGCGCCGGTGAACACGATCGTCTTGCCGGCAAGCGGCGAACCGGTCCCCCTCGCCGATGCCTCGTAGTCGCGGACCGTCACTTCGCGCGCCAACTCGTCGAGCACCTCCCGGTTATGCGGCTCGGCAAAGAACCCGATGATATCGGCCGCCATATCCTCACCGATGCCGTGTATATCGAGGAGCCGGGCGCGCGCCTCGCTATCGGCCGCCTGCGCCGCTTCCATTTCCGCACGCCAGTGTTCGAGCGAACGGTAATGGCGCGCCAGCAAGCGCGCCGTTGCCTGCCCGACCTGGGGGATGCCGAGCGCATTGATAAAGCGCTCGAGCGTGATTTGCCGACGGCTGTCGATCGCCGCGACGAGTTTGTTGGCGCTGAGTTCACCCCAGCCTTCGCGTTTGGCGATCACCGCCGGATCGAGCCGGAAGATATCGGCCGGGCGACGGATCAGCCCGTCTTCCCAGAACGACTGAATGTGTTTGGCACCAAGCCCGTCGATGTCGAAACAGTCGCGGGCGACAAAGTGCTTCAAGCGCTCCACCGCCTGTGCGGGACAGATAAGCCCGCCAGCGCACCGCCGTGCCACCATCCCCGGCTCGCGCACCGCGAGACTGCCGCAGACCGGGCAATGATCGGGAAAGCGATAGGGTTTTGCGTCGTGCGGGCGGCGTTCGGTTACAACGCCGACAATTTGCGGGATCACATCGCCGGCACGCTGGACAATCACGGTATCGCCGATGCGGACATCCTTGCGCGCGATCTCGTCTTCATTGTGCAACGTGGCCCGCTGCACAACCACACCCCCAACCGTGATCGGTTCCAGAACCGCAACCGGGGTCAACGCGCCCTGGCGACCGACCGAAATCAGAATATCGCGCAATACGGTCTGCGCCTGCTGGGCCGGGAATTTGTGCGCCAGCGCCCAGCGGGGGGCGCGGCTGACCATGCCGAGCCGTTCCTGCAGCGCCAGGTCGTTGACTTTGTAAACGACGCCGTCGATGTCGTAAGGCAGCGACACCCGGTCGGCGGCAATCTCGCGGTAATAGGCGAGGACCTCCTCAACCCCTCGGCACAGCCGCGAACGCTCGTTCACGGTAAAACCCCAGGCGGCGAATTTCTCCAGGGCCTCGGCGTGGGTGCGGGCAAAGGGCGCGCTTGCCTCGCCCCACGCATAGGCGAAAAATTTCAGCGGCCGCCGCGCCGTGATCGACGGGTCGAGCTGGCGCAACGAACCCGCCGCGGCGTTGCGCGGATTGGCAAAAACACTCTCGCCCGCGGCTGCCCGCTCTTCGTTGAGGGCAAAAAACCCGCTCCGCTCCATATACACTTCGCCGCGGATCTCGACGATCTCGGGCCATCCCGAGCCGCGGAGCTCTTCGGGCACGGTCGGCACCGTGCGGATGTTTGCCGTCACGTCCTCGCCGGTGATGCCGTCGCTGCGGGTGGCGCCTTGGACGAGGCGGCCTTGCTCATAGCGCAGGCTTAACGACAAGCCGTCGATTTTGGGCTCGGCCATGATCTCGATCGCATCCTCGGCGACCAAGGCGCGATCAGCCGGGCGGCTGAAGAAATTCCGAATCCCGGCGAAGAAATTGCGCACGTCACCCTCGTCGAAGGCGTTTTCCAGCGACAACATCGGCCGGACATGGGTGACCTTGGCAAAACCGGCGGCCGGGGCGGCCCCGACCCGCCGGGACGGGCTGTCGGCCCGGACAAGCTCGGGAAACCGCGCTTCGATCGCGGCATTGCGGCGGCGCAATTCATCATATTCCGCGTCCGAGATCTCAGGGGCGGCCTCGGTGTAGTAGAGCCGATCATGGTGGCGGATCTGATCGGCAAGTCGCGCCAATTCGGCGCGCGCCTCCTCGACGGAAAGCGCCTCGACCGGCTTCCACTCGGCCGTGAGACGGTGGCGGGCCGCGGCGCTCATGCCCGTCCTGCAGCGATCAGGCTGGCTGCCGCGGCGCGCGCCTCGGGGGTGATGCTGCGGCCCGACAACATGCGCGCGATCTCCTCCCGTCGGTCATCGGCGTCGAGTTCCTCGACCAGGGTTACGGTGCGCTTCTCGGCGAGCCGCGTGGCGACACGCCAGTGATGAGCGCCGCGCGCGGCGACCTGCGGCGAGTGGGTGACGACCAGAACCTGCAGACTGGTACCCAGCCGCTGCAGACGCTCGCCGACAGCGGCGGCAACCGCACCGCCAATGCCGCTGTCGACCTCGTCGAAGATCAGGGTCGGCACCGACGAGGTACCCGCCAACACCAGTTTCAGAGCCAGCATGAACCGCGACAACTCGCCACCCGAAGCAATCCGCGTCAAGGGTCCGAACGGCGCGCCCGGAATGGTCGATATTTCGAAATGCACCCGCTCGCAGCCATGCTCGCCCCAATCGGCCTCATCAAGCCCGGTCACAACCGTGCGAAAGCGCGCCTTGTCGAGGCGCAGCGGCTTGAATTCCGAGGCGATGGCAGTGTCGAGCCGCTTGGCCGCAGCCATGCGCGCCCGCCCGACCCGTTCCGCCGCGGCGATATAATCGGCGCGCCGGGCGAGCGTGGTTTTGGCAAGCGCGCCGGCGCTCGCCGCATCGTCTTCGATCGCTGCGAGCTTGGCCTCGATCGCCTGACGCAACACCGGCAAATCGGCAACCGCGACCTGATGCTTGCGCGCGGCCGCCCGCAAAGCGAACAGCCGGTCCTCGACGGCCTCCAGCTCTCGCGGATCGAGATCGAGACTGCGCGCCGCGCTTTCCAGTCCGGCCAGCGCTTCACTCGTTTCGGCGGCGGCCCGTTCGGCCGCCGCCATCGCGGCGTCGAATAACCCTGGCGCGCGGCCCCGAGCGCGCTCGAGGCGACGGAGCGTGCGCGCCAGTGCCGCTTGCGCGCCATCATTTCCGGCCAATTCGACGATCGCCTCGTTCAGCGTCTCGGCCAGCCGCTCGGCGTTTTGAAGCAGCGTGCGCCGTGCCGCCAACCGGTCTTCCTCGTCGGCTTCGGGGGCGAGCGCCTCGAGTTCGGTCAGGTGATGCCGCAGCAGCTCCTCCTCGGCGTGCGCCTCGGCCGCGCGCCGCGCCGCTTCCGCCTCGCGCCGCTTCGCCGTCTGCCAGGCCTCCCAGGCCCGCGCCAGCGCGGCAACCTCGCCGCCGAGTTCGGCGAAAGCATCGAGCAGCACCCGGTGATTGGCGGGTTCGAGCAGGCCGCGCTGTTCGAACTGGCCCTGGATCTCGACCAGGACGTCGCCGAGCTGGCGCAACAGGCTGACGCTGGCCGGCTCGTCATTGACAAAGGCACGGCTCTTGCCGTCCCGGCGCAGCAGCCGGCGCAGCACGATCGTCTCGCCATCGCGGTCAAGCCCGGCCTCGCGCAGAATGGCATGCGCCGGGTGGTTGCGGCCGACGGCGAATTCCGCCGTGACGGACGCCTCGCTCGCACCGTCGCGCACCAGGCCACCCTCGCCGCGGCGACCCAACGCCAAGCCCAGCGCATCGAGCAGGATCGATTTGCCGGCGCCGGTCTCGCCGGTCAACACGCACAACCCCGGCCGAAACGACAGGTCAAGCCGATCGATCAGAACAATGTCGCGGATAGCGAGCCCGAGCAACATTCCCGGAATAATATAGGCGGCGCCTGAAGCAAACCAGCCCGGCCGCGGGTAATGTTAGGCTGTTCCTGCCCGGGACGCGCGACCTGGGGTCGCGAGGGCTATGTGCGGCCGAGTTATTTGCCGATGCAGAAGTCGCGAAAGATCACATCGAGCAGCGCTTCGACATCGACCATGCCGGTAATGCGGCCGAGGCTGCGCAATGCAAGGCGAAGATCTTCGGCACGCAGTTCGGGCAACGCGGCCGCGCGCGCGCGGTCGAGCGCCCGGACCGCCTCCTCCAGCGCCTCGCGATGACGCGCGCGGGTCAATAGCGGCGCCTCAATCCGATAGGTCTCGCTGACGCGAGAAGCGAGCGCCTGCAGCAACGCATCGATGCCGGAACCGGTTAGCGCCGAAACCGGCAACGCCGGCATCGCGCCGCCAGCTTCGGCGCTACCGCACCCGCCTCTACCCGGCCCGGAGATGATAACCTCGGCAGGCGATTTCGCGGCCGGCTAAAACAGATCGATCTTGTTGGCAACCAGCAAGGTGTCGGGCCCGGGCCACAGCGCGGCAGCCGTCGCGCTCTCGGGATGGCGGGCGTCGAAGACGAAGAGGCGGATATCGGCCGCGGCCGCACGCGCGCGCGCCCGACGCAGCCCCTCCTGCTCGACCGGGTCATCGGCTTCGCGCAACCCGGCGGTATCGGCGAGCACAACCGGATAGCCGGCAAGATCAATGGCCACTTCGACAACGTCCCGGGTTGTACCGGGAAACGGCGAGGTGATTGCCGCCTCGCGCTGGGCAATCCGGTTAAGCAAACTCGATTTGCCGGCGTTGACGGGACCGACTATCGCGACCGCAATGCCATCGCGCAGCCTTTCACCACGGCGGCCATCGGCGAGATGATGACCGATCTGGGCGGCAAGCAAGCAAATCTCGTCGTTGATCCGCCGTTCGATCGCTGCCGGGAGATCTTCGTCGGGAAAATCGATCACCGCTTCGAGATGGGCGAGGATGCGGGTCAGCCGCTGCGACCAGCCGCGATAGAGGCTACCCAGTTCGCCATCCAATTGGCGCAGCGCTTGCCGCCGCTGCGCTTCGGTCTCGGCCGCGGCGAGATCGGCGATCGCCTCTGCCTGGGTCAGGTCAAGCTTGCCATTTTCAAAGGCGCGGCGGGTGAATTCACCGGGTTCAGCCAGGCGCAGGCCAAGCCGCCCGAGCGCCGTCATAACCGCGGTCAAGACGGCACGGCTGCCATGCAGATGCAGCTCGGCGACGTCCTCGCCGGTGAAGCTGGCCGGCGCCGGAAACCACAGCACCAGCGCCTCGTCGAGGGGCTGACCACTCTCGGGATCGACGAGCCGCCGGCGGCGGGCAGAGCGCGGCGCAGGCAGGGATCCCGCGAGGGCCCTGACGGCCGGGCCTGATTTTGCGCCGGACAGGCGAATGACGCAGATCGCCGCCCGCCCCGCTGCCGTCGCCGGCGCAAAAATCGTGTCCGTTGTCGCGATCGGCCCGCCTCTAACCATGCCAGGATCCGCACACGCTGCAGAGTCTTATCATAGCCTGCAGGTGGGCGGTCCGGGCAGACTCGCGCGCCTAGCCGGGGCCTGATCGAGACGCGGTCAGGGGTCGTGCGCCGGGATTGCCGCGGTCAGTGCTTAGGCGGCACTTGGTCGGGATGCAGCATCAGCCGCTCGACCCGTCCGCCTTCCACCAGGTGCTTCTGGACAATCTCATCGACGTCTTCGGCGGTTTCGTACCGGTACCACACGCCTTCGGGATAGATGACCATGTTCGGGCCGAACTCGCAGCGATCGAGACAGCCCGCGGCATTGGCGCGGATGTTCTCGACACCGGCTGCACGCGCTTTTTCGCGCAGATAGGCGCGCAATTTCTCGACACCACCGCCGGCCGCGGCGCGAGCCATGCAACAGCCGCGCGGATGGCCGTCCGGCCGCACATTGGTGCACATGAAGATATGGCGCGCATAAAACAGCGGCGGGTCATTTGCCATTCTTGGTCTCCGCGGTTGGGGGACGGCGATCGAATCATCCGAGCCGCCGTTCTATGAATGGAGTACAAAGCTAACCTCCCGGGTCGGCGAGAGCAATGCGCCCGACTGCGCATGACGCCCGACAAATCTGCAAGGGCGAGGAGCCGCTATGGACACAAACCGCCTCTGCGACGAAACCAGCCCTTACCTGCTGCAGCATCGTGACAACCCGGTGCATTGGCAGCCCTGGAGCGAAGCAGCCCTCGCCGCCGCCGCTGCGAGCGGTAAGCCTATTCTGCTCTCGATCGGCTATGCCGCCTGCCACTGGTGCCACGTCATGGCCCATGAGTGTTTCGAGAATCCGGCGATTGCCGCGCGCATGAACGAGCTCTTCATCAACATCAAAGTCGACCGGGAAGAACGCCCCGATCTCGATCAAATCTATCAGCAAGCTCTTGCTTTGATGGGCGAACAGGGCGGCTGGCCGCTGACGATGTTTCTTACTTCGGCCGGCGAGCCGTTCTGGGGCGGGACCTATTTTCCGCCCGAACCGCGCTGGGGGCGTCCGGGATTTCCGCAAGTCCTTGAAGCGATCAGCGAGGCCTATCACGCGCGCCGGGCGGATGTAGCGCAGAATGTCGGGGTGCTGCGCGAGGCGCTTACACGTCTCGGACGACCGCAATCGGGCGGACTGATCACGCGCCATCAGCTCGACCCGATCGCGGAACGGCTGTTGCGTGAAACCGACCCGATCAACGGCGGCATCGGCACTGCGCCCAAATTCCCTCAATGCGGCATTCTCGAATTGCTGTGGCGGGCATGGCGGCGCACGCGTCAGCGGCCATACGCCGACGCGGTGGTCAAAGCCCTCGATGCGATGTCCCAAGGCGGCATCTATGACCATCTCGGCGGCGGCTTTGCTCGCTATTCGACCGATGCGCGTTGGCTCGTGCCGCATTTTGAGAAGATGCTCTACGACAACGCCGAGCTCGTCGATTTGTTGACCTTGGTCTGGCAGGAGACCGCGAGCCCTTTGTACCGGCAGCGGGTTGACGGGACCGTAGGCTGGGTTCTGCGCGAGATGCTGACCGCGGAGGGCGGCTTTGCCTCAAGCCTCGACGCCGACAGCGAGCACGAGGAAGGAAAATTCTATGTTTGGAGCGAGGCCGAGATCGACGCCGTGCTCGGCGCACGGGCCGAAATGTTCAAGCGCTTCTACGACGTGACGCGGCAGGGAAATTGGGAAGGCCGGACCATCCTGAACCGGAGCGCGACCCCTGATCTCGCGGATGAGGCGACCGAGCGGGAACTTGGCGAATGTCGCAGCCTGCTGCTCGCGGCGCGGGCGAAGCGCGTTCGCCCGGGCTGGGACGACAAGGTGTTGGCCGATTGGAACGGGCTGATGATCGCCGCCATGGCGCGCGCCGGGCTCGTGTTCGATCGGCCGGAATGGGTCGCCGCGGCTCGCAACGCTTTCGAATTTATCTGCCGCGCGATGACCGGCGCCGACGGACGGTTGCGCCACAGCTGGCGCTCGGGCCGCGCTCGGCATCCGGCCAACCTCGATGATTACGCCAATCTCTGCCGCGCCGCGTTGGTGCTTCACGAAATCGCGGATGACGAGGCTCTGCTGGCGCGAGTGGAGGGCTGGCTTGAGATCCTCGACCGGCACTACCGCGACCCGGCCGGCGGCTATTTTTTCTCGGCCGATGATACCCCGGCATTGATCACCCGCGCCAAGACAGCGGCCGATGCCGCCACCCCGGCCGGGAATGGAACATTGGTCGGGGTCTTGGCGCGGCTGGCGATGGTAACGGGAAACGACAAATACCGCGCCACAGCCGAAGAGATCGTCACCACATTTTCCGGAGAATTGGGGCGCAATTTCTTTCCGCTCGCGACCCTTTTGAACAATGTTGAACTCCTGATCGAACCGGTCCAGATCATCCTTGTCGGCGACCCGACGGATGCCGGATTTAGCGCCTTGCGACGCGCCGCTTACCGCGGTTCACTGCCAAATCGGGTCGTGCTGGCCCGGCCACCCGGGCGCGATCTGCCGGCGACCCATCCGGCCTATGGCAAGGGCTTGGTCGACGGCCGCGCCGCCGCCTATGTCTGCAAGGGCCCGGTCTGTTCGTTGCCGATCGTAGAGCCCGAGCCTCTCGTCGCGACCCTTGCCGACATCCGCTAAGATCCGCCTTCGTTGTCTCGTCAAGCCAAGGTGTGAGGATGATCGCCGCGATCGCCATCGACAGCCCGGTCGGACGGTTGACAGTGTCCGCAACGACCGAGGCAATCGTCGCAATCGGATGGCGGGACGAACCGGTTGGTGATCCGAACGGCTTATTGCACGAGGCGCGCCGCCAGCTCGAAGCCTATTTTGCCGGGCAGTTGCAGGTGTTCGACCTGCCGTTGGCGCCGGCAGGCTCCCGACACGACCAGCTGGTCTGGGCGGCCATGCGACAGATCCCCCGTGGACAGACCCGCAGCTATGGGGAGCTGGCGATGGAGGCGGGCTCGGGGCCGCGGGCGGTCGGCGCTGCCTGCGGCCGCAACCCGATCCCGATCGTGATCCCTTGTCACCGGGTGGTGGCGCGCCATGGCATCGGCGGCTATAGCGGCGGTGCCGGATTGCCGACAAAACGCTGGCTGTTGCAGCTGGAAGGCGGCGATATGGGCAGCCTGGCCTCTGTCGGCGGTGCTCGTCGGTATCCCGGAAAAACCGTCGCGGTTTACCCAGTCTGAGCGGGAGGGAATCGTCCATGGTTCATGCGATCCGGTTCGAAAAAGCAGGAGGTCCCGAGGTCTTGTCGTGGCAGGAAGTCGAAGTCGGCAAGCCCGGCCCGGGCCAGGCGCGGCTGCGACAGACCGCGGTCGGGCTCAACTATATCGACACCTACCATAGAAGCGGGCTTTATCCGCTGCCGCTGCCGAGCGGGCTTGGTTCCGAGGGCGCGGGGGTGGTCGAGGAGGTCGGACCCGGTGTTCGCGACCTGAAGG
>JAJPIH010000189.1 GCA_021324875.1 Alphaproteobacteria bacterium | reverse complement strand
GATGACCGCGCCAAAATATTTGGTGCTGATCATGGTTGACGAGCCTCACCCGAACAAATGGAGCCACGGCTATGCCACCGCCGGATGGACCGCCGCCCCTGCGGTCGGGCGCACGATCGTGCGCATCGCCCCCTTGCTCGGGGTGCAGCCGGTCGACGAATCCTCGCCCGCCGTTGTTCAAGCCTTGACGCCAGAGAGCATGCTAGGCAAGCGGATTGAAGCTTACTGAGTTGATCGGGGACGGGTCCGGATTTTCTGGTCCCGTTCCTTCGCACGATCCCGATATTCGCGGCCTCACCGCGGACTCCCGCGCGGTCGAGCCCGGCTTCCTGTTTGCCGCCCTGGTCGGCGCACATTTCGACGGGCGCTGCTTTGCCGGCGACGCGGTCGCCCGGGGTGCTGTGGCGATCCTGACCGACGATGTGTCGGCGCTCAAGCTTGCTTCCGCGATGCGCGCGGGCGTTCTGGTCATCGCCGACCCTAATCCGCGGAAGTTGGCGCAGCTCGCGGCCAAGTTTTACGGGCTCCAACCGCGCATCGTCGCCGCCGTCACCGGGACGAACGGCAAGACCTCGGTGGTCCATTTCACCTGCGAAATCTGGGCCGCGGCGGGGCATCACGCAGCCAGTCTCGGCACTCTTGGCGTCGTCACCGGGTGCGACCGCCGTGGCGGGGCGCTAACCACGCCCGATCCGGTGGCGCTGCATCGCGATCTCGCCGGTCTCGCCAAATCGGGCATCACCCATCTGGCGATCGAAGCCTCGAGCCATGGCCTTGCGCAGTTTCGCCTCGACGGCCTCGTCGTCGCTGCGGCGGCGTTCACCAACCTGTCGCGCGATCATCTCGATTACCATCGCGATATGAGCCAGTACCGGGCGGCAAAGCAGCGTCTGTTTCGCGAATTGCTGGCGCCCGGCGGGACTGCTGTCGTCAATCGCGACAGTGCCGAATTTGGCGAATTGGCGCGGCTGTGTCGGGATCGTGGCCATCCGGTTCTTGGTTACGGGGCCGCCGCCGAGGCGGAATTGCGGCTGGTTGGGGTACACCCGGTTCCTCGCGGACAGGATATCGAGATCGAGCTGTTCGGCGAGCGCCATGCGCTCCTATTGCCGCTGTTGGGGCGGTTCCAGGCGCTGAACGCGCTTGCCGCGCTGGGGCTGGCGCTCGCGACCGGGGTCCCTGCGGCAAAGGCGGTGCCGGCGCTCTCCCTCCTGACTGGCGTGCCGGGTCGGATGCAATTTGTCGCCGGGGGGGAGACGGGTGGCGGCATCGTTGTCGATTACGCCCACACCCCGGATGCGCTTGCGACCGTGCTCGAAGCGCTGCGCCCGCACGCTCCGGGGCGGCTGGCGGTGGTCTTCGGCGCCGGCGGCGACCGCGACCCCGGCAAACGGCCGCTGATGGGACGCGTCGCCGCGACCCTTGCCGACCGCGTCTATGTCACCGACGACAACCCGCGCAGCGAAGATCCGGCCGCGATCCGGCGTGCGATCCTCAGCGGCGCTCCGGCCGCGGTCGAGATCGGCGATCGCCGCCGCGCGATCGCCACGGCAATCGCCGAGCTCCGGCCGGGCGATCTCTTGGTCATTGCCGGCAAGGGCCACGAGACGGGGCAGATTGTCGGCGGCGAGACGATCCCGTTCGACGACGCGGTGGTGGCGCGCGAGATCCTTGCGGAGCCGGCCAACCCCGCGCCGCGAAGGGCTCCATGACGACGCTGTGGACCGCCAGCGAGGCAATCACGGCGACCGGCGGGGTTGGGCCGGGGGGATGGAGCGCCGTCGGCGTCTCGATCGACAGCCGCAGCCTCAAACCCGGGGAGCTGTTTGTCGCGTTGCGCGGTCCGCGCCATGACGGGCATGATTTTGTCACCTCCGCCTTTGCCCGCGGTGCGGCGGCGGCAATGGTTGATCGCGACCTTGTCGCGGATCCCCGGCCGGGGCCGCTGTTGCGGGTCGGCGATACGCTGGCCGGCCTTGGCGCGCTTGCGGCCGCGGCGCGGGCTCGCAGTCGCGCCCGGATTGTCGGGGTGACCGGCAGCGTGGGCAAGACCGGCACCAAGGAAGCCTTGCGTTTGGCGTTGGCCAGCGAGGCGCCGGCGTTTGCCGCGGCGGGAAGTTTGAACAACCACTGGGGCGTGCCGCTATCACTGGCGCGCCTGCCGCCCGACGCGGCCTTTGGCGTGTTCGAGCTGGGAATGAATCACGCCGGCGAGATCGCCGGGCTGACCCGGCTGGTGCGGCCCCATATCGCCCTGATCACGACGGTTGAGCCCGCCCATCTCGGTTACTTCGACTCGGTCGCGGCCATCGCCGACGCCAAAGCGGAGATCTTTTTGGGCCTCGAGCCGCAGGGTGCGGCGGTTTTGAACCACGACAATCCGTTCTTCGAGCGCCTCGCCGCAGCGGCGCGCGCGGCCGGGGCGGGGTCGATCATCAGCTTTGGCGCCAATCCGGCGGCAACCGTGCGGCTCGCCGGCTGCACGCTCGAGCCTGAAGGGAGCGCGGTCGAGGCGGTGCTCGGCGACAAGCGCCTGCGCTTTCGCCTCAACCTGCCCGGCCGACATTGGGTCATGAACGCGCTCGGCGTCCTCGGCGTGTGTGTGGCTCTCGGCTGCGACCTCGAACGGGCGGCGACGGCGCTGGCGGCGCTCGAGCCGTTGCCCGGCCGTGGCCGCCGCCATCGACTGCCTTGGCGAGGGGGTCGGCTGGGACTGATCGACGAGAGCTATAATGCCAGCCCGGCGGCGATGGCCGCGGCAATCGCGGTTCTTGGTGCCGCGACGCTGGAGCCGGGGGGCCGGCGGGTCGCGGTGCTCGGCGACATGCTGGAATTGGGGGATGGGGCCGCGGAATTTCATCGCGCGCTGGCCGAACCGCTGCGCGCTGCCCGAGTGGACCGGGTCTTCCTCGTCGGTGAAGCGATGGCCGCCCTCTTCGAGGCTCTGCCGCCGGAGCAGCGCGGCGGCTTGTGGCCGTCGGTGGAAGCGGCTATCCCCGAGTTGTCGCGCTTTCTTCACCCGGGCGACGTCGTGACGGTCAAGGGCTCCTATGGCGTACGCATGCGTCGCATTGTGGAGCAGTTGCTCGCCGAATCGGCAAAATTCGAGACGTGAGAGATGCTCTACGCGCTGCTCTACCCGCTCGCCGATCACTTTCAGGCCTTCAACCTGTTCCGCTACATCACCTTTCGCTCGGGCGGAGCAGTCGTTACCGCGCTTGCGATTAGTTTTGCCTTCGGCCGCCCGCTGATCGCTTGGCTACGCGCGAAGCAAACCAACGGCCAGCCGATCCGCCTCGACGGACCGGCCGGCCATCTGTTGCGCAAAAAGGGAACGCCGACGATGGGCGGCTTCCTGATCCTGTTGGCGCTGACCGTTTCCACCCTGCTCTGGGCGGACCTGGCCAATCCGTACGTATGGATTGTCCTGCTGGTGACTGTCGGGTTCGGCCTGATCGGTTTTTTCGACGACTATCAGAAGCTGACGAGCAACTCGCATCGCGGTCTCGCCGGCGTGACCAAAATCGCGCTCGAAATAATCGTCGGAGCGATCGCCTGTATTGCCGTACAACATTTCAGTCCGGCGGCCCTGGCCAACACCGTGGCCGTGCCGTTTTTGAAAAACGTCCTGATCCCGCTTGATGGTCTGTTTGTGCCGTTCGCGGTTTTTGTGGTCATCGGCGCATCAAACGCGGTCAACCTGACCGACGGTCTCGATGGGCTGGCGATCGTGCCGGCGATGATAGCCGCCGGCTGTTTCGGCTTCATCGCCTATTTGGTCGGCAATTCCGTCTTCGCCAATTACCTGCAAATCCATCATGTCCCGGGCGCCGGCGAACTGACCGTGTTTTGCGGCGCCATGGTCGGCGCCAGTCTCGGCTTTTTATGGTTTAATGCGCCGCCTGCGATGGTCTTTATGGGCGACACCGGGTCGCTGGCGATCGGCGGTGCGCTCGGTGCGATC
>JAJPIH010000094.1 GCA_021324875.1 Alphaproteobacteria bacterium | reverse complement strand
TCCGGCCGGATAGGGCTTGAGGTCGCGGATGACATCAATGGCCGCAACGCCTAGCCGATTTAGCGCCCCCTTTTTGATCATCAGGTCAAAGCTTCTCGCGTTCTTGCAGATTGGGAAATGGATATCGCCGACACTGGCGCTCGCCCCTTCTTTCCAGCGAACCAAATCGCACGCCGCCACATCGAGCGCTGCGCGCAGGTTGTGGATCACGTCACCGACGATGGCTCCCAAAACAGGGTTGGGCTGCTGCTTCAAGTGCAGGATGAAGGTGAATTGGCGGCCCGCGCGAGTCTCTGTAGCGATAGTCTCGAAACGGGCGGGTTTCGCCGCTAAGTAGGCAGCGGTCTCGAATTCGAGTTCAGCAAAGTGCTTTCGCGCGCGCTCAATCTTGAGCCTCGGGGCGAAGAATAAATCGAGCATGCTCTTCGTGCTAGGGCTGAGTAGTACCACCTAGGGTAGCGGCTAGCCGGGCCGGGCGCGAATCAGGCCCGGCCATGCTACGCTAAGGCTATGAAAACCTGGCCAATCGAGATACCGGACGACGTTGGGGTGCGTCCCGACGGGCAGGAGCGATTCAAGCGAGCGGTTAGTATGGTGGTGCGATAATCGCAGGGACACCGAGGCCGGTCGCTTCCGCGGCAGGCGCGGGCGGGACGTCGGCCCGCGTCTTGGGGTGCGTCCTGATCCGCAGCCATTGCCATCCTCCGGGCATCGTGCGCCCGACCGGTTGCGTCTTGCCGCCGGCTCGAGGCCGCAGCTAAGGTGATACCCCGCGACACGGTCGGAAGGGTGTCATGATCGTCGATGTGCATGCCCATTACACGCCGCGAAATTTCAGCGCGTTCATGGGCGATCGGTTCGCGTCGCCAACCCATCTGCCGGTCAAGCGCGGCATGGCCCGCCATCCCTTCTCGGATACGGAGGAAGACATCGAGGGCCGGTTTCGGCTGATGGATGAGGCCGGGGTTGGACGGCAGATCCTTTCGCCGAACCATCCGCCCTATCTTCCCGACGAGGCGGAATGCGTCACAGCGGTGCAGATGCTGAACGACGGCTATGCCGAGTTCGCGCATCGCCATCCCGACCGCATCAGCTCATACGTCATGCTGCCTTTGCCGCATATCGACGCGGCCCTGAAGGAAATGGAGCGCGGTTTCGATCAGTTGGGCTGCGTCGGCGTCAACATGAACATCAGCTGCCTCAACCGCTCGGTCGCCGAAACCGAATTCGAGCCGATTTACGAAGAGATGAACCGCCGCGGTGCGGTCCTTTTCGTTCACCCCGCCGGCACCGGGATCTGCTCGCCCTTTATCACGGAATACGGGTTCCGCGCGGCGGTGGGGACGTCACTCGAAGACGCGACCTTTGTGCTCCACATGATCGCCAAGCAGATCCCGCACCGCTACCCCAATATCAAGTTCATCGTGCCGCATTTGGGCGGCCCGATCCCGATGCTGCTCAATCGGCTCGACCAGCAGGGGCAGAGTGCCAGCGGTCACCCCCATCTTGCCGAAGCGCCAAGCGTCACCGCCAAGAAGTTTTTTTACGACACCGTCTGCTATGGCTCGAAAGCGGCCTTTTTATGCGCGCTCGAAGCGTTTGGCGCCGATCATCTGGTGACCGGCAGCGACTATCCGGTATTGCAGGATTACGAGGCCTATAAGGAAACTTTTGGCTATATAAGCCGCCTCGGATTGCCGGCCGCGGATGTCGAGAAAATCCTGCACCATAATGCCCACCGGCTGTTCGGCTTTGCCCATTGAGCGGAGGGATCGAGCGACGCATGAGCGGTGCTTCTGCCGATCTGGGATTTGCCCCGGAAGACGACGCCCCGATCCCGTACATGCAGCGGGTGCGCGATTACTATCAAGGCCTCGGTTACGGCGCCCCCTATCGCTGGGCGCATTATCGCGACGTGCCGTTTCAGCCGCTGGCCAAACCGCTGGCCGAATGCCGGGTTACTCTGATTACCACCGCTTCACCCTACCAGCCGGGCAAAGGCGACCAGGTTCCCGGCGCGCCCTACAATGCCGCGACCAAATTTTACCGGGTCTATTCGGGCGACACGACGGGCGATCCCGATCTGCGCATCGCCCATGTCGCCTATGACCGGGTGCACACCAGCGCCGAAGACAGCAACACCTGGTTTCCACTGCGACAATTGCGGCGCATGGCGGCCGCCGGCCGGATTGGGGCGGTGGCGGCCCGGTTTCATGGCGTTCCGACCAACCGCAGCCAGCGCACGACGCTGCTACAGGATTGCCCGGAATTGCTCGAGCGCTGCCGCGCCGACCGGGTCGACGCTGCGATCTTGGTGCCCAATTGCCCGGTTTGCCATCAAAGCTTGAGCCTCGCCGCGCGTCATCTCGAGGCCGGCGGGATCGCCACCGTCGTGATGGGCTGCGCCAAGGACATTGTCGAGCATGTCGGCGTGCCGCGCTTTCTGTTCAGCGATTTCCCGTTGGGCAATGCAGCGGGACGGCCGCATGATCCCGATTCGCAATTTTTCACGCTCGATTTGGCGCTGCGCGTGCTCGAAGCCGCGCCGGCCGGACGCACGACCGTGCAATCGCCGCTGCGCTGGAGCGAGGATGCCTCGTGGAAGCTCGACTATTCGAACATTGCGCGCCTGTCGCCCGACGAGATCCGCCGCCGCCGCGCCGAATTCGACCGCCAAAAGGAGATCGCCAAAAGCGTGCGCGACGAGACCGCGGCGGCCGGTTAGCCGGGTGAAAATCATCCCCGCGCAGCCGTGGCACCGAGCGCCCGCGCGCTGCGTCTGACGCAAAAATCCGGTCGGGTCGCGGCCAGATGAGTGCCATCGCGCTACCGTAAAATACTCGTCTCTGAGTTGTGCGGAGAATCTCAGATATACCCGTTCGCCTAAGAACTATCCTTTTAAGGATCGCTGAAAGGGGGCCAGTTTCGTTCAGATCACGAACCATAAACGCATCAGAACACCATCCGTTTTCCCTTTGAAAATCACGGTGATTACGGATATCATTTGCATCGCCTGCCGACAGCTCGGCGGATCGACGGGCTATCTCGTTGGGGGAACAGAGACATGACCGTGGATCAAAGCAGCACAATGATTGGGCGTTGCGCGCATCGCGCCCGATCTTTCGGGTTTTCTGCCGGCCTCGTTGTGGCCTTCGCCTCTGGCGCTGCCGCCCTCGCGGCGACCCCAATGCAATTGAATTATCGGGTCACCCATTCGACCTTTGGCGACATCGGCACGTACACCAACACGATCGAGCCCGCTGCCGGGGGCGGCACCACGGTCCAGACCCGCCCCATTTCCAAGTCAAGATGCTGGGGGTCACGCTTCACCGCGAGGATGCGCAACGCACCGAGCGCTGGCAGGGCAACCGCCTGATCTCGTTCTCGAGCGTGACCAACAAGGGCAGCGGCGCGCTGGTCGTGCGCGGCGAGGCGCGCGGCAACAGCTTTGTCATCAATTCGCCGCAAGGGACGATCTCGGCGCCGGCAACGGTCCACCCGGCCAATCCGTGGTCGGCCAATTTCCTGTCGTCGAACACAATGATGCGCCCCGACAGCGGCAAGCTCGAACGCGTGCGTGTGACCGGCGGCGATGAGAGCGTCGTCAACATCAACGGCCGGCCGGTCCGCGCCCGCAAATACGAGGTCGACGGCGCCGAACGTTATACGGTCTGGCTCGACCCGCAGGGCGTGCCGGTCCAGTTTGTCGCCGATGACGATGGCGGCAAGGTCACCTTCACGCTAAGCAGTTGCAGCGGCTGCAATATCGCCGTCGCGCAAGAAGCCGGGTTGAAATAGCGGCGCTGGCCCCGACAGCCGCGGCCGGCCGGGTTGACCGCCGCCCGAAATTTACCCGGCGGCGGCCGCGGCGCATAATCGCGCCATGATCGGTTGGGAAATCGACAACGCCCCTGCCGACCGCGCGATGCGTGACCGCGCGGCGGCGCAGCTTGCGCGCCTGGGTGTGCGGCTGCCGCGCTTTGCCGAACTCGCCGATCCGGTGGGCACGATTGCCGCGGGAAGCCTCGCGCCCGCGGCAATCGACCCCGAACGGCCCGATCCCGCCAACCTCTACCGCATGCATTGGCACAACGACCGCAGCCGGCGCGGGCTCGCGGCGGTCCCGGTCCATATCCTGTTCCCGCCGGCGCTGACCGGCGTGCCGGCGGCGATCGCGATGGTGCTCGGCTGCTTTTTTCCGCTGATCGGCGCGCACAAGGTGCTGGCGGCTTATGGCTGCCTTGTGCCGCGGCTGGTCGGCGGCGGCTTCGATCCCGCGCGCCACCGCGCCATATGGCCATCGACCGGCAATTATTGCCGCGGCGGTGTGGCGATCTCGCGCATTCTCGGTTGCCGCGCCGTCGCCGTGCTGCCCGAAGGCATGAGCGCCGAGCGCTTCGCGTGGTTGCAGCAATGGGTCAGAGAGCCGGGCGACGTCGTGCGCACGCCGGGCAGCGAAAGCAACGTCAAGGAAATCTACGACAAATGCGCCGAATTGGCGCGCGAGCCCGACACCGTCGTGCTCAACCAGTTCGCCGAATTCGGCAATTACCTGGCCCATT
>JAJPIH010000051.1 GCA_021324875.1 Alphaproteobacteria bacterium | reverse complement strand
GCGGCACGACCCGCGGTCTGATGACCCGCGCGGTGGTCGAGGGGGGCGAGATCATCGCCCCGCTGGTCGATCGGATTTTGGGCCGCACCGCCGCCGTCGATGTGCTCGATCCGCTGTCGGGCGAGGTCATCCTCCCGGCCGGCGAGCTGATCGACGAAGACGCGGTCGACCGCATCGAGCAGGCGGGGATCGACGCGGTGCAAATCCGCTCGGTGCTGACCTGCGAATCGAAGACCGGGGTCTGCGCCAAATGCTATGGCCGCGATCTGGCGCGCGGCACGATGGTCAATATCGGCGAGGCGGTCGGGGTCATCGCCGCGCAATCGATCGGCGAACCGGGCACGCAGCTGACGATGCGCACCTTCCATATCGGCGGGGCGGCGCAGCGCGGCGCCGAGCAATCATCGATCGAGGCCGCGTCCGACGCCCGGGTCGAGATCAAGAACCGCAATGTCGTGCTCAGTTCGTCGGGCGCGCCGGTGGTCATGGGGCGCAATCTCGAACTGGTGCTGATCGACGAGGCCGGCCGCGAAAAGGCCCGCCACCGGCTGCCTTACGGGGCCCGGCTGCTCGCCGATGAGGGGGCCGAGGTCAAGCGCGGCGACCGCTTGGCGGAATGGGATCCGTATACGATCCCGATCATCACCGAAAAAGACGGCATCGCCCATTACGTCGATCTGATCGAAGGGCTGTCGATGCGCGAGGTGGTCGACGAGGCGACCGGCATCTCGTCAAAGGTGGTGATCGACTGGAAGCAGCAGCCGCGCGGCGGCGAATTGCGGCCGCGGATCACCTTGCGCGACCCCGAAGGCGAAGTGCTGCTGCTCGGCAACGGGCTCGAGGCGCGCTATTTCCTTCCCGTCGATGCGATCCTGTCGGTCGAGAACGGGGCCGAGGTCAAGGCCGGCGACGTGCTGGCGCGCATCCCGCGTGAATCCTCAAAAACCCGCGACATCACCGGCGGTCTGCCGCGGGTCGCCGAGCTGTTCGAGGCGCGCAAGCCCAAGGACTTTGCGATCATCAGCGAAAGCGACGGGCGCGTCGAATTCGGCAAGGACTACAAGACCAAACGGCGCATCATCGTGGTCCCGACCGAGGAGAATGGCGAGCCGGTCGAATATCTGATCCCGAATGGCAAGCATATCAGCGTGCAGGAAGGCGATTACGTCCAGAAGGGCGATCTGTTGATGGACGGCAACCGGGTTCCGCACGACATCTTGCGCATTCTCGGGGTCGAGGCGCTGGCCAGCTATCTGGTCAACGAGATCCAGGAGGTGTACCGGCTGCAGGGGGTGCGCATCAACGACAAGCACATCGAGGTGATCGTCCGGCAGATGCTGCAAAAGGTCGAGATCGAGGATCCCGGCGAAACCACGTTGCTGGCCGGCGAACAGGTCGATCGCAGCGAATTCGAGGCGGAAAACCTGAAGGCCGAGCGCGAGGGGCTGCGCCCGGCGACGGCGCGTCCGGTGCTGCAGGGGATCACCAAGGCCAGCCTGCAGACCAACTCGTTTATCTCGGCCGCCTCGTTCCAGGAGACGACCCGGGTTCTGACCGAAGCGGCGGTTTCCGGGCGGGTCGATCGACTGACCGGGCTCAAGGAGAATGTCATTGTCGGCCGCCTGATCCCGGCCGGCACCGGCAGCGTGATCGCGCGGCTGCGCGAGATCGCCGCCGAGCGCGACCGCGAGCTTGCGGCATTGGCCGCCAACGAGCCGGCGGCCCCGCTCGAAGAACGCCACGCCGGCGCCGCCGAGTAACCGGCGGGGGCGAGCGCGCCCGGGTCCGCCGGGCGCGCCGGCACTTTGTCGACCGCGCCTTGCGCCAACGGCCCTTGACCGCACAAGGGTCGGGCAATTATATCAGCGGCTCTCGCGGGCTGGCCGTAGGAAGCCACCTAGACGCAGCCCGGACTTGCCGATATGTGGCTCGGTGCCTTTGCGAGAAGGCACATTGGTTTCAGGGGTCGTGATACCGCACCGCCCGGGCGCGACGGTTCGCGTCGGGCGGTTGGCGCGTCTCGGACGAAGGTGGGTGAATGCCGACGATCAATCAGCTGATCCGCAATCCGCGCCGGCCGCAATTGGCGCGCGACAAGGTGCCGGCGATGCAGGCCTGTCCGCAAAAACGCGGCGTGTGCACCCGCGTCTACACGACCACGCCGAAAAAGCCCAACTCGGCGCTGCGCAAGGTTGCGCGGGTACGGCTGACCAACGGTTTCGAGGTTACCAGCTATATCCCGGGCGAAGGCCATAATCTGCAGGAGCATTCGGTGGTGCTGATCCGCGGCGGCCGGGTCAAGGATCTGCCCGGGGTGCGCTACCATATCATTCGCGGCACGCTCGACACGCAAGGCGTCAAGGACCGCCGCCAGCGGCGCTCCAAATACGGCGCCAAGCGGCCGCGCTAGGAGCGAGGCGATGTCGCGCCGCCGGGCCGCGGTCAAACGCGAGGTGCTGCCGGATCCCAAATTCGGCGATCCGGTCGTGACCAAATTCATGAATTGCCTGATGCATGAAGGCAAGAAATCGGTCGCCGAGACGATCGTCTACGGCGCCTTGGACCGCATCGCGCGGCGCAGCGGCCAGGATCCGTTGCGGGTGTTTCACGACGCGCTCGGCAATGTGCGGCCGGCGGTCGAGGTGCGCTCGCGCCGGGTTGGCGGCGCCACCTATCAGGTGCCGGTCGAGGTGCGGCCCGATCGCAGCCAGGCGCTGGCGATCCGCTGGTTGATCGCGGCCTCGCGCGCCCGCGGCGAGAACACGATGCAGGAGCGGCTGTCGGGGGAATTGCTCGACGCCGCCAACAACCGCGGCGTTGCGGTCAAGAGACGGGAGGATACGCATCGCATGGCCGACGCGAACAAGGCCTTCTCGCATTACCGTTGGTAGCGGCCGGGCCGGTTCTATCGTGTCGGAGGTTTGACACCATCCCCTTATCGGGGCTCCGCTTCCGGGCGAGCGCCCCGGGAGCTCGTTTCTATGACACGCCAGACACCGCTCGACCGTTACCGAAACATCGGCATCATGGCGCATATCGATGCCGGCAAGACGACGACGACCGAGCGCATCCTCTACTACACCGGGCGCAATTATAAGATCGGCGAGGTGCATGAAGGCACCGCGACGATGGATTGGATGGCGCAGGAGCAGGAGCGCGGGATCACGATCACCTCGGCCGCGACCACCTGCTTCTGGCAGGACCACCGCATCAACATCATCGACACCCCCGGCCATGTCGATTTCACGATCGAGGTCGAGCGCAGCCTGCGCGTGCTCGACGGCGCGGTCGCGGTGTTTGATTCGGTCGCCGGGGTCGAGCCGCAATCCGAAACCGTGTGGCGCCAGGCCGACAAATACGGTGTCCCGCGGCTGTGCTTTGTCAACAAGATGGACCGGGTCGGGGCGGATTTTCCGCGCTGCGTGGCGATGATCGGCGAGCGCCTGGGGGCGCGCCCGCTGGTGCTGCAACTGCCGATCGGGGTCGAAAGCAATTTTGTCGGGATTGTCGATCTGGTCGGCATGCGCGCGGTCAAATGGCGCGACGAGACGCTGGGCGCCGAATTCGACATCGACGCGATCCCGGACGACATGCTCGAAGCCGCCCGGGCCGCCCGCACCCGCCTGGTCGAGGCCGCGGTGGAACAGGACGACACCGCGCTCGAAGCCTATCTCGGCGGCCAGGAGCCGGACGAGGCGTGTCTG
>JAJPIH010000007.1 GCA_021324875.1 Alphaproteobacteria bacterium | reverse complement strand
GTGAAAACATTATCTCGACCACGTTTTAGTCGATTATTAATTATGCGCGCTGCTGGCGGATGCCCGTAGGTGATTACGTGTTGGACCGCCGGATGCGTTAGCCTGCAAATAACACCATGTAAGTATCGTAACGGTTCCGAAAACCAACCATTGTCATAACCTGGGTATAATTGCAAAGTGCAATATCTGCTGTCGCCCTGGAAGGCGTAGAACAGAGTTGTACCTCCAGTTTTCGGTACATGCAGGAAAAATTCCCGTATAAGATGGGGAAAACTCCTTTGTAGTAGAATGTCATGAGTAAGTAGGAATTCGTCGGAGCTGAGCATCATAGCGATGTACTCTGACGGGACCGGAACGGGGTAACTCGCATACTCTGGTATTTCGGGGCTGCGCCCTAATATTTCTTCATAATAGAATCTACTGTATCGTGCGGGGCCGTAAGCCTTCAGTGCGTCGTCAAGACGTTAGCCCGTGCATATATTCATCCGATGTCGAAAGGGCGTGAAATACGTGGCTTAATAATGATGTTTTGGTCAGGGAACTATTCGGCTCGAACATGGCGGTCACTTAAATCAGAGCTTTGAACAGACAATCATCGATGGGGCTCTCGCCGGGAATGAACGCGACGTTTACTAATTCTTTATGCCAGGGGTTGGGAAAGGTGTCTATGCGTTCACCGCATCGAACCGTGTCGAGGATATAAGCGCGGTAGTGGCGACACGCAAAATATCCAAAATAATCTTCGGGAGTACATCCAGACACGCGTTGTAGTTGCCCGGGCAGCACCTCGGACATGACTATTGGTCTGTCGCGATCAAGAATTCGAGTGGCGCCTTCCATTACTAAAAGTTCTGCGCCCTCGACGTCGATCTTGATGACATTCACGCGAGCGATACCCAAACTGTCCAAGGGACGGACCTCGATGGATTGGGTGTTCATACCTTGAAGTACAGAGTTTCCGCCAAGGCTCGCGGCGCCGCCGTTACCCGTGCCTGCGACCCAGGCAAGAAGTTCAGTTTTACTCTCTTTTGCGAGGCCGATCGGGTAGACGTCTATTAGGGAATTCAGATTATTCAAGGCGACCGTGCGCTGCAGGTATTCGACAGTTGGGCGATGGGGTTCAAACGCGTAGATGTGACCGTGCGAGTCAATGATAGTACTGGCGAGTAGGGTGTACCAACCCACGTTTGCGCCAATATCCAGGAAGACGTCGTCGTTTCGCAGGATGCGTTTCAGAAAATTGGTTTCGACCAGTTCGTACCCATCTTGCAGGCATCCTAGTGAGACAAAGCGATCGCTGAGGTCTATCCATAGTAGTCGCAATCCACCGAATACCGGTGCCGCGACCCAAACCGGGCGTTGGAACCATGAGGCCCTGGACTGGATGCAAATGCGGTCGAATTCTGCGGAGCCCAGGAGGATGCGTCTGAACTCCCTAAAATTATCCACTGCGGCGGCGGTTGCGTTGACGACGGCTTCGCTTTCGGGTTCGCGGCCGAGGATATAGCGATAGCCCCAGATTACTTCGTCGCGCGTTAACACGGCTGATCCTCGTTGGTGTACGTTCCGATGGGTAACCGACGCTTGTTGTAACATACCCTGAGGGGGCATAGAACCAGCCGGGAAAGAGGCCGATGCGGCTGATCGCGCGCGCCATCGCCGGTGCCCGGGGCCGCGACCGGCTCGATCCTGCCCGCTCACAGATAGGGGTCGCTCTGGGCGAGGTAGCCCTCGACAAAATCGCGCACCGCGGCCTCGAGCGGGGTGAAGGCCGCGCCATAACCCGCCGCCCGCAGCTTGCTGATGTTGGCCTCGGTAAAATACTGGTAGTTGGGCCGAATGGCCGGCGGCGTCTCGACATAGTCGATAACCGGCGCGACCCCGCACACCGCTCCCACCGCCGCGATCAGGTCGCGGAAACTGCGCGCCCGGCCGGTGCCGATATTGTAGAGGCCGCAGGGCGCCTCCTGGCGCAGCAGCCAGGCCATGACCGCCGCGCAATCCTTGACATAAACAAAATCGCGGCACTGCGCGCCATCGGCGTAATCCGGCCGGTGCGATTTGAACAGGCGCACCGGCTCGCCCGCCAGGATGCGGCGATAATTCTTGGCGACGAGGCTCATCATCTCGCCCTTGTGGTACTCGTTGGGGCCGAACACGTTGAAGAATTTGAGCCCGACCCAGGCCGGCGGGGCCATGCCCCGGGCCGCCTGGCGCAACGCCCAGAGGTCGAAGGCGTGTTTCGACCAGCCGTAGAGGTTGAGCGGCCGCAGCTGTTCGAGGGCGGAAATACCGCCGTGATCGTCAAACCCGTGCGCGCCGTTGCCATAAGTCGCCGCCGTCGAGGCGTAGACGAGCTTTTTGCCGGCGGCCGCACACCAGCGCCACAACCTGATCGAATAAGTGAGGTTGCCGGCGATCATCGCGTCGGCGTCGACCGCGGTTGTCGACGAATTGGCGCCGAGATGGAAGACCGCTTCGACCCGGTCGCCAAAACGGTCGAGCCAGCCGAACAGACCGTCGATCGGCACGATCTCGAAAAACGCGCGCTTGGCGATGTTGCGCCATTTCTCGCCGCTGCCGAAGCGGTCGACGATGACCAGATCGTCCTGTCCCGCGGCGTTGAGCTGGGCGGCGAGCACCGAGCCGATAAACCCGCCGCCGCCGGTGATCACGATCATCGGCCTGATCCCGTTGCCGTCGGCAGGATCGGGGGGGGCTCGCAATCGCGATGGCGGCGGCGCATG
>JAJPIH010000025.1 GCA_021324875.1 Alphaproteobacteria bacterium | reverse complement strand
GTATGCCTGCCGTTGGAGCGCGGCGCGCAGCGGCCCGTCGCCGGCAATCGTCAGCCGCAGGTCAGGCGACAGCACCATCGCCTCGAGGAGCAAACTGAGGCCCTTGTTGGGATGCAGCCGCGCCAGCGCCAGCGCCTGCGGCCGGTCGCCGCACGGCGCTGCGTCGTCGCTGCGCCGCAGATCGGGGACGAAATTTGGCACATAATCGATCCGGTCCGGCGGCCAGCCACCGGCGACGGCATAGTCGGCGATGGCCCGCGTATTGGCGATCAGATGGTCGCAGCCCCGGTAATATTTCAAATCGTAATAGCCCCCGAGCCGAGCAACATGAACAAAATCGCCCTTGGGACAAGCCTGCGTGGCGCGGCTCATCCACGTCAAGACGAGATCGGGGCGCCAATCGGCGACGAGCTTGCGAAAACGCCACCCCGTCGCGACATCGAACCGTCCGCCGAAACCGAATTCGATCACATCGACCCCGACCGCGCGTAACCGCTGCACGCGGTCGGGGTCGCGCCGGATCACGACCCGCTGGGTTTCGCCGGCCCGCTCGAATGCGTCCGCCAGGCGCACAAAAAACGTCTCGGCGCCGCCATGCCGTGCGCCGGCCATCGCCTGCAGCAATCGCCGGCTCATCCGATCAACGCCTCGAACCGCGCCGCGACCATGTCCCAGCTCAGCCCGCGCTGATGGGTCAGCGCGCCCAGATGCCAGCGCCGCCACAGATCGTCATCGCGCAATACCGCAATCGCCGCTTCGGCAAACGCACATTTATCCGACACGACGCGCCCGCTCACACCATCGGCGACCCGCTCGGCCACGGCACCCAGCGGAGTGACGACCGCCGGCACGCCCAGCGCCTGGGCTTCGGCAAGGGCCAGGCAAAAAGTCTCGCCCGGATCGCCGCGATAGAGCATGACGCGCGCCCCTTCGAGTGCGGTCTTGAGGGCCTCACGGCCAACCGGCACAAAGCGGCGCACGCCGCATCTGCCAAGCGCCTCGGCGCGCGCCAGCACCTTGGCCATGGCGGCGGCGTGCTTTGTCGCCAACGCGCCGTACACGCCCGCGCCCGCATAGATGTGGAGCTCCGCCTTCGGTACCGACGGCGCGATCCGGCGCTCCCACAGATCGAGCAGCCAATCGAGCCCGCGCAACGGGTTTGACGTAAAGCTCGCGCGCGGCGGCGGCGGTTCGCGCGGCGTGGCGCCGCGGAAGCGATCGAGCACACCATACGGGATCGTCACGCAGCCGGCGTGCGGCAGCCATCGCGGCACGGTGCTCGCGTGATAGGCGCCGGTCACGACCAGCATCGGCCGATGCCAGGCAAGCCGCCACAGATTGCGCGGTTTGCGCAGATATCGCGCCGGATTGTGCAGCCAGAAAAGGCGGCGGCGGGCCCGGCCGATCGGCCCGATCACGCGGTGTCCGCGGCTGCCGATGTAAAGGTCGCAGCGCCGCGGTGAAGCGGCCGGCAGCGGCACCCAGTGGACGCCCTTGTGAGTGGTCGCCGCGGCGCCGCGATGGCGCGCTTCGACGCGATGACCGCGCCGGGCCAACGCCTCGGCCAGCGCGACAAACGCGGTTTCGGCGCCGCCGAGCGGGCCCCCGGCCGCTATCGCGGCATCGAACGCGATGGCGTCGTCGGCCATCACGATTTCCGCCATCAGCCGGGAGTGCCGTCGCTGCCGACCAGCTCGGCCGGTGACGCCTGGCCGCTTTCGGCCGTCGCGTTGGCCGGAGCGGCGGGCGGTCCGCCGATCGCGACGGGTGCCGGTTCGAGCCGCGCCCTCAGATAAGACAGGATCGGGTAAAGGGCCGCGCACAACGCGATCAGAAACCCGTAGGCGCCCTCGCGGTAGCCGCGCCGGCCGATGTAACATTTCCAGAAGCGCGAAAACATGCGGCGGATGTTGTGGACAAAGCTGCCGATGTCGCCGCTCTCGCGCAAATCCTGCGCACGCAATGTCGTGTAGCGGTCGAGCCGAAGCAGCATGTCGGAAATGCTGCGGTCGACGTAATGAACGAGGCGCTGGTCGAGATTGCGGCCTTGCGGCCCGGTCAAGGCCACACTCGCATGAAGCACCCGGTCGTCACGCCAGGTCTTGGTGCCCCGGCGATAAAGGGCGGCATGCGCCGATCGTCCGAAAAACGCGCCCCAGCCCCATCGCACCAGCCGGTCGCCGATGTAATTGTCGACCGGAACGAGATGCCATGACGCCGCGGATCGGGCGATCGTGGCGCGGATTTCCGCAGCGAGCTGCGGGCTCACCCGTTCGTCGGCATCGGCCTCGAAAATCCAATCCCCGCTGCAGGCCGCGACCGCCCTATTGCGTCGTGACGCCTCGCGCGGCCATGCGCCTTCGACGACGCGGTCGGCAAACCGCTCGGCGATTTCGCGCGACCGATCGGTGCAGCGGTCGAGCAGCACCACCACCTCGTCGGCAAAACGCAGGCTGGCGAGGCATTCGCCGAGTTGCGCCTCCTCATTGTGGGCGACGACCAGCGCCGAGAGGACCGGCAATGGCGGGCGGCGCGAAGCGGCTTCGCCACCTTCCGTCGCGCTCATGCTGCGCAACTCGCGGCGCGCCGCCACAGCGCGCGGGCGCCGGCCTCGGCGGCGTCCACCGACAGGCTATCCATCAGCGTGTCGGTCGTCAGGTGGTTGAAGTCCGGCCCGAACATCGTTTCGCGCGGCTGCGCGGTGCGCACCACGGCGGTGCACACGCCCCACGGCGCATATTTTTCGATCGGGCTGGGACCAAACAAGCCCAGGGTCGGGGTTCCGACCGCAGCGGCGATGTGCATCAGCCCGGTGTCGTTGCCGATGAACATCGCGCAGCGCCGCAATACCGCCGCGGCGGTCAGCAGATCGACCCGGCCGACCAGATCGATCAGCCGGTTGCCGGCGATAATCTGCAACAGCGGTGCGGCTTGCGGCCGCTCATGGGCCGCCGCGAGCACCGCCACCCGCGCACCAGGCAGCGGCCCGTCCGGCGCGGTCAGGCGCTCGGCCAGTTCGGCAAAACGCT
>JAJPIH010000418.1 GCA_021324875.1 Alphaproteobacteria bacterium | reverse complement strand
GGTCCCGGGAGGCGCGCCGTGCTGCACCCCATAAAACGCCGGCGGCGGGCCGGCCGCGACCCCATTGCCGGAGGGCTTGCGGCCGCTGTATCCGGCGGCGCCCGCTTTTCGTAGAATGCCGCGTCGGTTCGCCGGCAACCGGTTCTCGCAAGGAGGAGCCGCCCAATGATCTACGAAGTCCGCACCTATACGCTGCGTCCCGGAACCCTCGCCGAATTCGAAGAGCGCTATCAAAGGCGCCTGCCGTCGCGCCTCAAGCACTCGCCGCTGGGCGCCTTCTGGCATACCGAGTTCGGGCCGCTGAACCAGGTTGTCCATGTCTATCCCTATGACGACCTCCAGCATCGCACCCGGGTCCGGACCGCGATGGCGCAAGACGCCGAACGCAACGCGCTCCCCGGCGGCCAGGACCTGATCGTCGAACAACAGGCCGAAATCGTGATCCCGGCGCCGTTCATGCGGCCGCTCGGCAGCCGCGACTACGGGAGCGGCAATGTCTATGAAATGCGTACTTACACCTATGCGCCGGGCGATTTGCCCAAGGTGCTCGACGCCTGGAGCAAGGCGATCGAGGCGCGTGAACGGTTCTCGCCGCTGGCGGCCTGCTGGACCAGCGAACTCGGCGGGCTCAACCGCTTTACCCATATCTGGGTGTACAAGGATCTGAACGAGCGGGCCCGCATTCGCGACGAATCCCGCCGCCCCGGCACCGGCTGGCCGCCGCAGGCCGGCGTCCGTCCGGTCCGGCAGGAAAATAAGCTGCTCGTTCCGGCGTCGTTCTCGCCGGTGCGATAGGCCGAGGGATCGCGGTGAGTTTCCCTCGCTCCGGTGCAACGGAGCGAGGGCCGCGCCCCGCTCCGCGGTTTGCGGCGGAGCGGATGGGCACCGCGAAGGCTGGGTGAAGCGCCGATCGCGGCGCTGGCCGCGGAATGCGGCGCAAGCAAGAGACGCCCGCCGCTATGCGACCGCGCCGGGTCGCGGCTCGCTCTTGAAAAATATCAACGTATTGGTTCGCGGTTGCCGATCGTTGTCAGCCGCTATCCGCGGCCGGCCGATTAAAACAAATGATGCCAGCAAGCATCATCGCCCCTTTCCCCGTTCGCGCCGGCCCCCGGTAGACCGCAGGTCAGGCGATCGGCTGCGCGCCGATAAAGTCGAGGGTCGCGGCGGCGCAGCGTTCGGCGTGGGTGGCGGCGACATGATAGGAATCGCCGGGCAAGACCAATAGCCGCGACCCCGCGATCTGTTCCTGCCAGGCGCGGGTCTCGGCGACCGAGGCAAGCCCGCTGCCCTCGGTGGTAATGACCAAGGTCGGGCAGCGGATCTTGGGCAAGTCGGCGCGGATGTCGGCGCAGGCGATGGTCTGCATAAAGCCGATCTGGGTCGAGACCGCGGTGCGGGCCATGAATTGGATCCACCACTCGACACCGGCGGGCGGGAATTCGCTGCCGAGCCTTCCGCCCATCGTGCGCCGCGCCCAGGGTTCAACCCCTTCGCGCTCGAATTGCGCGGCAAGTTCGGGGGCGCGTTCGGCGGCGCCGGCGCGCAGTGGCGGTGGCGTGCCGACGACGGTCAGGCTCGCGACCCGATCGGGCCGGCGGGCGGCGAAGGCGCGGGCGATCGTGCCGCCGATCTTGGCGCCGATCAGATGAAACCGCGCCACCCCGAGATCGTCCATCAGCCGCGCGTAGTCGTCGATGATCACATCGAGCGTCCAGCGAAAATCGCGCGGCATCGGCGTCGAGCGGCCAAAACCGCGCATGTCAGGCCGCACGACCCGGTAGCGGCGGGCCAAGACCGGCACCCAGGCATGCCAAGCCAGCCCGCTCTCGGCGGTGCCGTGCAGCATCAGCACCGTTTCCGGCGGGCGCCATGGGTCGGTGAAATCGTCGATCGCGTAATACATGTCGAGATCGTCGGTGGGTTTGAAGACGGGAATGGGCGATCCTCCCTGAACAATCCCGACCCGGGGCGCGGCTGCCTTTTCTGCCCCTCACCGCGATCCGCTCCCCGTCGGGGAATGGCGCAACCGCACCGGCCGGGCGTGCGGGTCGCCCGAGCCCCGCACCCCGAAGCGCGGGTCCCACCGGCCCGATCAGACGCGCCGGTGGGAAAGCGCGCCGCCCCGGGTCAGGCGCGCAGGCCGTGGTAATAGCTGTTGCGCAACACCCGGCCGGGCAGCGCCCCGCTATGCTTGCCGTTTTCGAGCAGCACCTCGCCATTGACGATCGTCATCATGATCCCCTGCGCCGGCTCTTTGATGCGCTTGGCGCCGGTCGGGAAGTCGTGCACGACTTCGAGCGGCAGCGGCTTGACCGTGTCGGGGTCGAAGATCGTGATGTCGGCCACCATGCCCGGGCGCAGCAGCCCGCGGTCATAGAGCCCGAAAATCGAGGCGGAATCGAAGGTCAGCCGCCGCACCGCCTGCTCCAAGGTCATGACCTGCTTTTCGCGCACCCACTCGGCCAACAGCCGGGTCGAGAACCCGAAGCCGCTTTGGAACTGGACATGGGCGCCGCCGTCGGACAACCCGATGACCGCATTCGGATAGGTCAGGATCTTGCTGACCGCCTCGTCATCGACATTGTTCTCGCCGTGCAGCCATTCGCTGTCGAGGTTCTCCTCGATTGCCAAATCCAAAAACGCGTCGATGATGCCTTTGCCCTGCATCTTGGCGATCTCGCCCAGGGTCTTGCCTTCATATTGCTTGTTCTTTGGCAACACCGCGGTCTGCAGCACCATGTAATCCCACCAGGTGGTGCAGATGCCGGGCGGCATTTTGTCGACTTTGAACTCGACCGCCTCGGCATGGAGCTGTTTGCGGATATCCGGGTCGGCATAGGCCTTCAGCATCGCTTCGGGCGACGACAGACAGATCGGATGCCACACCGGCAAGCCGCGGAAGGTCTGGGTGTTGCGCATCGTGAAGCTGTCGACGATGCGGTTGGGGGTGCACATCGGATAGGCGCGGATGCCGCGGGCGGTGGTCGCATCGACTTGCGCCATCTGCTTTCGCCATTCGTCGGGCCGACGCATCGACTGGTTGAGATTGTTGTAGACAACCGTGCGCCCGGTCGCCTCCGACAACCGGCTCATCAGCGCGTTTTTCATCTCCGCGCCATTGCCGCCGCCCGATTGGATGATGCCGGTGCCGAGTTCGCGCAACACCTCGCCCAGGGCGAAGATCTCCTTTTCCTCGGCCCACAGCGCCGGGATCAGCACCCCTTGCGGGTCGAAATGGCCCTGGTTGCGCGACACCGAGACGCCGAGCGCGCCGGCCTTGATGCCGTCGCGCACCAGTTCTTGCATCTGTTTGATCTCGTCATCGCTGGCCGCGCGCTTTTGGCAATCGTCGCCCATCACGTAATAGCGCACCGCGGTATGGCCGATCAGGGTGCCGACATTGACGCCGAGATGATGGTCAAGCTGGTCGAGATATTGCGGCACCGTCTCCCAGCCGAATTCGATCGTGCGCAACACCTCCATCGGGATGGCTTCGACATAAGAGAGGAATTCGGCGAGCCGGTCCTCCTTGCCCTTCCTGACCGGCGCCAGGGACAGCGAGCAATTGCCGAAAATGACGGTGGTGGCGCCGTGATCGCAAGAATAGGTGCACAAGGGGTCCCAGGTGACCTGTGCATCGTAATGGCAATGATTGTCTATAAAGCCGGGAGCCACGACATGGCCGCTGGCGTCGATCGTGCGGGTGGCGGGCCCGGACAGCTTGCCGATATCGACGATCTTGTCGTCCTTGATCCCGACATCGCCGCGAAAACCCGGCATGCCCGAGCCGTCGACGATGCGCCCGTTTTTAATCAACAAGTCATAGGCCATTTGCGGTTCCTTTCGTTGGCTGATCCCGACCCGACTTTTCTTTGTCAAAGCTTAGCACGGGCTGCGGCAACGCTGCGCACCGCGAATTCGACAACAGGGCCTGCCCGCGCCGCATGGCTGCCACATGATTCGCCCCTCGACCCTGGCCAAGGTTGGCCCAACCGCCGGGCGGACCAGGCCGGCCCTGACCACCCTACCCAAGGTTTAGAGCGTCTATCGCCCCGCTGTAAAATACAGCGAGTTTACAGCGAATACGTCACCCGAGGTTGAATAACCCTCACCGGCCGCAGCGCGACGGCCGCCGCCGCTGCGGTGCGGGCCGCCACAACGCTCGAACATACAATCGGTTGATGGCAATTTCGCGATCGTTGCAGCACCGCGGACGGCGCATGCCGCCGAACCGAACCGGTTACGCTCAGCCTCGGGTTGCAAGGCGGTGCCCTCGCCTTCACCATTGAGCGTTGATTGACATCACCGGGAGGAAACAATGCAGCAGAACATCCGGCGATCCTTGTCGCGCCGCTCGATCCTGGCAACGGGTGTCGGGTTTGCCGGCCTTGGCGCGCTTCCCCGCAAGGTCGCGGCGCAGCCGGCCAAAGCCGCGACCGCCGCGCCGGCGAGTGTGGTCAGCAACCCGCCGCGCGATTGGACGCCCGGGCATCCCTCGATTTATCCCGACCCCGACGTGATCGTGGTCGATCCCTCATTCAATCTGGTACGCCGGGCGATCGCACCGATCCAGCGGGTATGGACCGGCGCCTTGTGGGCGGAGGGGCCGGCCTGGTCAAGCCAGGGTCAATACCTCGTGTTCAGCGACGTCTCGGGCAATACCCAATATCGCTACATCTGGGACGACGGACGGGTCACGCCGTTCCGCAAGCCATCCTACAACACCAACGGCAATAGCTTTGATTATCAAGGCCGGCAGCTCTCTTGCGAGGATTTCTTTCGCCGCGTCGTGCGCTGGGAGCATGACGGCACGCTGACCGTGATCGCCGACAATTACCAGGGCAAGCCGCTCAATTCGCCCAATGATCTGGTGCCCCATCCTGACGGCAGCATCTGGTTTACCGACCCGCCTTACGGCGACTCGATCCCCGAGGGCCATCCCGACGAGGCCGGCGGTCCGGCCAACCCGCAGGGCCTTCTCAACCCCCGCATCGGCGCCGAAAATGCCGGGGCGATCGGCGGCCGCAAGCGCGAACTGCCGACCAATGTCTACCGCTGGGACCCGAGCGGCCGGCTCGAAGTGGCGATCGGCGAAGAACAGCTCCCCGATCCCAACGGCATCTGCTTCTCCCCCGATCATCGTACGCTTTACGTGATCAGCACCGGCAAAGGCCCGGGCGACAGCGGAGCCGGCGGCAATCGCGTAATCTTTGCCTTTGATATGCAGGGGACGCGGCCGGTCAACCGGCGCCTGTTTACTGATATGATGGTCGACGGGGTCAAATGCGGGCCCGACGGCATGCGCGCCGATGTCGCCGGCAACCTTTGGTGCAGTTCCAATGCGCCGTTGGGCTATGCCGGGGTTTTGGTGTTCAACCCGGCCGGCAAGCTGATCGGCCGTATTCGTCTGCCCGAAGTATGCGCCAATCTCGCCTTTGGCGGGCCGAAGCGCGACCGCCTGTTCATGACCGCCAGCCAGTCGCTCTATGTCCTCGAGACCCAGACCCAGGGCGCGGCGCCCGGATGATTGGGGCTTCACCCGCTCTTGCATGCACGGTCGCGGCGCGTCATCCCTATCATTCGACCGAGCGGAACACGGGCGGGGGGTGTCGATGGTGCGTGCGGCGGGAATGGCGGTCGGGGCGGGAATGGCGGCGGTCTTGCTGGCGAATGGCGCCGCTCCGGCGAGGGCGGCGCTCAGCGAGGAGGGGCTGAGCCCGGGCGCCCTATCGCGGCCGCTGATCCTGGCGCAGGCCCCGGCCCCCCAGCCGCCCAATGTCGAAGCCAATATCGCCCAGCTGCACCAACGGCTCGCGATCACCCCGGCGCAGGAGCCGCAATTTAGCGCGCTTGCCAATATTATGCGCCAGAATGCGCGGATGATGCCGGCCGGCCCGCCGCCCGCCAATCTCAACGCCGTCGATGGATTGCGGCTGGCGATCCAATACGGCCAGCAGGAGATCGACGGCATGCGGCGTATGCTGCCGGCATTGCAAGCGCTCTACGCCGTGTTGACCCCGGCCCAGCGCCAGGCCGCCGACCAGGCCTTCCGACAGGGACCGGGTCAATAGCCCGGCCCCGCTCTCCTGTCGCCGCGGCTTTGAAGGAAAGGACCACCCCGATGCCCGAACATAACCCGCTGCCGCTCAACGGTTTTGTCGTGATCGATCTGACCGCCCATCGCGCCGGTCCAACCGCGGTGCGCCAGCTCGCCGATTGGGGAGCCGATGTGATCAAGGTCGAGCCGCCCGGCGAACAGGTCGACGCCACCGGCAGCCGCCGCGACGGCCCCGATTTCCAGAACCT
>JAJPIH010000355.1 GCA_021324875.1 Alphaproteobacteria bacterium | reverse complement strand
CCGCCGCGGGCGGATTTGCGCCGGCAACCGAAGCGGCGCCCGGCGCCGTCGGAGGCGTGCCCGGCGTCGCCGCGGGGGCGGCCGCAGGGCTTTGCGCCAGCGCCGAGACGGCGAGCATGACGCCGGCCAAGGCCGGGGCGAGGGCGGCGATTGGATGCATTCTCATGGATTGGCCTCGTTCGGTTCGGTACCTTCCCGACAGTGGAGGCAAGTGCCGCCCGGTCGAGGAATCGCCGCCGCCAGGGCCCGCCCCGCTCGACAGGATGGCGGCACGCACCCGATTGCCTTGCGCGCTGCAATCTGCGGGCAAAGACCGCGATGAACAGTCCTGGCGTATTGGCTGCTCTGGCTTCAGTCTTCGACACGTTCCGTTGGCGATGACGGGGTGTCAAGCCGCAAGCTCGGGACCGCTTGCCGGCGCTACGGCGCCGCCCGCCCGGCACACCGCCTATCTGGCGGCCGAAGGTTATGTGGCCGAGCTCGCGCATGAATTGGGCAGTGTCGAGCGCGTCCATGGCCGCCTGCTGATTGCGGCGGGGCCGCCACGGCCGGCGGCGTGGGCGGCCAATGTCTGGCTCAACCCGCAAATCCTGCCGATCGCCTCGATTGCCGAGGCGGCGGCAAGATTGCGCGCGATCCAGCGCAACTGGGCAGTGTACGCGCCGCTGTGGCACCGCCGCGCGAGCCTGATCCAGGCCCGGTTGCCCAGCGTCTCGGCCAAGCCGCTGCTGTTTGGCGCGCCCCCGCCTTCGGCGCCGCTCGGCTCGTGGACGTTGCTCGACCCCGGCACGGTGCTCGCCGCCAGCCACTGCAGCAGCCCGTTTCCACATGGCGAGGCGAAGTTTGTCGAAGACCGCCGCGGGCCGCCGAGCCGCGCCTATCTGAAATTGTGGGAGGCGCTGACCGTGATCGGCCAGCGCCCGGCCCCCGGCGAGGTCTGTGTCGATCTCGGCAGCGCGCCCGGGGGCTGGACCTGGGCGTTGGCGCAAATCGGGGCGCGTGTGATCAGCATCGACAAGGCGCCGCTGGCCGCCGCGGTCGCCGCCCTGCCCGGGGTCGAGTATCGCGGCGACAGCGCCTTTGCGGTCGATCCGGCGCAACTCGGGCGGGTCGATTGGCTGTTCGCGGATATCGTGTGCTACCCGGCGCGGCTGCTGGCGCTGGTCGAGCGCTGGCTTGCCGCCGGCGCCTGTCGGCGGTTTCTTTGCACCCTCAAATTCCAGGGGCCGACCGACCACGCCATCGCCCGCCGCTTTGCCGCGATCCCCGGCGCGCAGCTTCGCCACCTGCACCACAACCGGCACGAGCTGACCTGGATCAAGCTCGGTTGAGCGGCGTGCCTGCGGTCAATTCGGGCTCGCTTGCCCCGGCTGGCTTGCGCGCGGTCAATCCGGGGTGCGGGTCGATTGCCAGGCGACCATCTGCCATTTGCCGCCCTTGTTGGCCCACACATCGGTAAAGCGCACGCCAAAGCTGTTGGGCCGGCCCTGCGACATGACGCTGATCCGGCACGATCCGGTCAAAACCACGCTATCGCCCAAATCCTGCGCCTTGACATCGGAGGGGACGACCGCGGTGTAGACCGTGCTGCCCGATTCCATGTTGCCGATCAGGCTCTGCTTGGTGTCGAGCCGGGCGGTCGAATGGGTGTAGACGAGATCGTCGGCAATCAGCTCGTTGAGGCTGGCGATGTCCTTTTTGGCCATCGCCTCCATGCGGCGGCGATCGAGTTCGATCACGGTTTGCGCGTTGCTGGGCATGTTTGTCTCCTCCGTTGCAAGTGAAGCGATGAAGCGATGCCGTCCCGGGCTGCGGTGGGCAGGGCGGGAAGGGCAGGGTCGGACAGGATAGGCCTCAGCGCACGATCAGCACGAGCTTGCCGCGCAAATGCCGGCTCTCGCTAACCTTGTGCGCTTCGGCGGCGGCGGCGAGCGGATAGCGAACGATATTCGGCGGCCACACCGCGCCCCGTTCATAAAGCGCCACCATCCGTTCGAGATGTGCGCGGTCGCGCTTGACATTCGGGCGCAGCACCGTGACGTCGTTGCGGCTCGGCTGAAAGCCGGCCGGCGCCGCCGCGATCCAGACCAGCCGTCCGCCGGGTTTCAACACCGCGTAAGAGCGGACCTGGACCTCGCCGCCGACCGTGTCAAACACGACGTCGCAATCACGCGCCAGCTGCGTGAAATCGTCCTTGTGGTAGTCGATCGCGAGGTCGGCGCCGAGGCTCCTGACATAGTCGTGGTTGCTGGCGCTGGCCGTTGTCAGCACCCGGGCGCCGAGATGCTTGGCGAGCTGGATCGCAAACCCGGCGACACCGCCGGCCCCGCCCTGGATCAGGATGGTCTCGCCAGGCTGCAATTTCGCGGTGTCTTCGACCGCCCATAGCGCGGTCAGGCTGGTCAACCCCATTGCCGCCGCCGCGGCGTGGTCGAGCCGGTCGGGTTTCTTGGCGATGATCGCGGCCTTGATCGCCAGTTTCTCGGCGTAACAGCCCTCGATTCCCTGGTCGGTCACGCCAAACACCGCCTCGCCCGGTTTGAAATCGGTGACGCCCGCCCCCACCGCCGCCACCACGCCCGAGAAGTCGCGGCCCAGAATGTGCGGGAATTTGAGGTTGCCGCCGCCGCCGCTTCCCAGCCGGACCTTGTAATCGGCGGCGTTGATGCTGCCCGCATGGATGTCGACCACCACCTCGCCCGGGCCCGCCACCGGGTCCGGCGCCTCGCCCAAGGCGAGCATTTCCGGCCCGCCATGCGCTTTGAGCAGCACCGCCTTCATGCGATTTTCCTCCCTTGCGGCAATGCGACGGCGATCCTAGCGCCTGGCCGCGCGCCCCGCCAGCGGCGCAAGGAAGACCCGCCCGCAGCGCAGCGCAAAAACCGCGCACCTGGGCTGCATTTTATGACAGACTTTGCTGAACGCGCGGCCTGCGCGCGGCCACGCCGGAGACGGGAGCAACCGATGCAGCTGATGTACTTCACCGAGCAGCCGATGTCCGCATACCCGGCTGAGGAAGGGTTGAAGTTTGGGGCCACCGCGTTGATGTTCTCCAACAAATACTTCGATCCGGTCGCCGGCAGCCGGCTCTACAACGAATACCTCGAGCATTACATTTATGCCGAAGAAATGGGCATCGACGGCATCATGCTGAACGAGCATCACAACGCGCCGTTCTGCATGCAGGCCAAGTGCAACATCTTTGCCGCGATCCTGGCCGCGGTGACCAAGAAGGCCAAGATCATCCTGCTCGGCAATCCGCTGCCCCTGGCCGAGAACCCGGTGCGGCTG
>JAJPIH010000170.1 GCA_021324875.1 Alphaproteobacteria bacterium | reverse complement strand
GATGGACGTGCATCTGCACACCAGCGCCAATCTGCGCCGCTATCTGCTGAAGTTTGACGGGCTCAGCCTGCGCAACAAGCTGTTGCTGCTGTTGACCTGGCAATCGGGCCCCGAAATCCGCTCGACCGCGGGCCGCATGCAGCCTTATCCGCAACCCGATTGGGCCGCGGTCGCGGCCTTGCCGCGGCGGTCGGAGGAGCAGCTGCTCGACGCGATCACCCACCGCATCTATACGCAGCCGCCGACCGACTGGTCACAGGTCAGCAATCTCGGGCTGATGCGGGCGGTGCCGGAGGTCCGCGAGGCGGTCAATCTCGCCCAGCAATACGTCAACAGCGGCTACAGCCCGCAAGCGCTGATCGGGCGGCTTGCCGAGATCGTGTGCCACGACAATTTCACCGAGATGCACGCCTTCAAGCACCATCAGGCGATCGTCGAGGAATTTCATGCAACCCGCGAGCCGTGGCGGTGGATGCACCTGGTGTGCGGGGTGCAGGCGGCGGCGATCTCGTTTGGCAAGAACATGAGCGTTTACGAGGAGGCGCTCGACCTGTTGCACGCCGCATAACGGCGCGTCGCAGATCTTCACGATCGGCGATGGCCGGGTTTCGACCCGGCCATCATCGTTTCTGGCGTCAGAGCCGGATCGAGCGCAGCCGCAACGCATTGGCGACCACCAGCACCGAACTCATGCTCATCGCGGCACTGGCGATCATCGGGTTGAGCAAAATCCCGAAAGCGGGGTAGAGGACGCCGGCGGCGATCGGGATCGCCGCGGAGTTAAAGACAAAGGCGAAGAACAGGTTCTGGCGGATGTTGCGCATCACCGCCTGCGACAGCCGGCGAGCCCGCACAATTCCTTGCAGATCGCCCTTGAGCAAGGTCACCTGGGCGCTCTGCATTGCGACATCCGCACCCGTTCCCATCGCAATGCCGATTTGCGCCCGGGCCAAGGCCGGGGCGTCGTTGATGCCGTCACCGGCCATCGCGACAAACCGCCCCTGCGCCTGCAGATCCTCGACGATGCGGGCCTTCTGATCGGGAAGGACCTCGGCGACGATTTGGCTGATGCCGAGCCGGCGTCCAACGGCCTCGGCCGTCCCGCGGCTGTCGCCGGTCAGCAAGACGATTGCGATGCCGCTCTTGGCGAGGGCGGCGAGCGCGCCCGCCGCACTGTCCTTGATCGGGTCGGCGACCACGATCAGTCCCGCCGCCCTGCCCTCGACCGCGACCATGATCACGCCCTGCCCTTCCTGGCGCAGCGTCTCGGCGCGGGCGGCAAGATCACCAACCTCGATGCCCAACGCCTGAAACAGGGCCTGATTGCCGGCCGCGACATGTTTGCCGTCAACCAAACCGCAAACCCCTTTGCCGGTGACCGACGAAAAATCGGTCGGTTCGCGGAGTTGAAGACCGCGTTCTTCGGCGCCCCGGACGATGGCCGCGGCAAGCGGGTGCTCGCTGCCGCGTTCAAGACTGGCGGCAAGACGCAGCAATTCGTCCTCGTCAACCGCGCCGCTATAGGGGAGCACCGCGGTCAGCCGCGGCTTACCCTCGGTCAAGGTTCCGGTCTTGTCGACCACGAGCGTGTCGACTTTTGCCATAAGCTCCAAGGCTTCGGCGTTCTTGACCAGCACCCCCGCAACCGCCCCGCGCCCGGTGCCGACCATGATCGACATCGGCGTCGCCAGACCGAGCGCACACGGGCAGGCAACGATCAGCACCGCCACCGCGACCAGCAGCGCAAAACCCATCCGCGGCGGCGGCCCGACCATCGACCACACGACAAAAGCCAGCACCGCGATCGCGATCACCGCCGGCACAAACCAACCGGCCACGCTATCGGCCAAGGCCTGGATCGGCGCGCGCGAGCGCTGCGCGGCCGCAACCATGTGAACGATCTGGGCGAGCAGGGTGTCGCTGCCGACCCGCTCGGCGCGCATGACAAAGCTGCCGGTCGTGTTGACCGTGGCGCCGGTGATCTTGTCGCCGGGCGATTTCTCGACCGGCAGCGGCTCGCCGGTGACCATCGCCTCGTCGACCGCGCTGCGCCCTTCAAGGACGATCCCGTCGACCGGCACCTTTTCGCCGGGCCGCACGCGCAAGCGATCGCCCGGCATCACTTGTTCGAGCGGCACATCGCTCTCGCCGCCGTCTTCGCGCAGCAGACGCGCGTGTTTGGGCGCCATGTCAAGCAGCGCGCGGATCGCATCGCCGGTCTGCGAACGGGCGCGCAGTTCCAGGACCTGGCCGAGCAGCACGAGGGTGGTGATGACCGCGGCGGCTTCGAAATAGACCGGCACCGTTCCGTCCGGCAGTCGGAAGGAAAGCGGGAACATCCCCGGCAGCAGCGCCGCAACAAGGCTATAGACATAAGCCACCCCGGTGCCGAGCGCGACCAGGCTGAACATGTTGAGCCGCCGCCGTACCACCGACATCCAGCCGCGCACAAAAAACGGCCAGCCGCACCACAGCACCGCCGGCGTCGCCAAGATCAGCTGAACCCAGATCCTCGGCCTGGCTGGCACCAGCGCGTCGAGCGCCGCACCGGCAAAATCCTCGCCCATGGCGATGACCAGCAACGGCAACGACAGCGCCACGCCGACCCAGAAGCGACGGGTCATGTCGCGCAATTCGGGGTTGGGACCCTCGGTCGCGCCGGGAGCCATCGGCTCGAGCGCCATGCCGCAGATTGGGCAGGCGCCGGGCGCGTCGCGGACGATCTGCGGATGCATCGGGCAGGTCCAGGCGCCGCCCGCGGCGGCGCGGGACTGAGATTGCGGGCTGCCCGACAGATAGCGCCGAGGTTCGGCCGCGAACCGCTCGCGGCAATGCCGACCGCAGAAATGATAGGTCTCACCCGCAAATTCGGCGTGGTGCGGCGACAACTCGGGGTCGACCCACATGCCGCACACCGGGTCGCGCGCGCGGTTGAGCATCCCGGCGCCGGCGGCATGGCCCGCGCAAACAGGCGGCGCGCCGGTCATCCCTCGCCCTTTCGCGAAGGCGGCTGCGGGCGGCGCGCTCGCTTGCCGGCGACGTCGGCGGCGCTGGCGCAGGTGCCTTCGGTGCCGACCAGCGGCGCGGCGCGGTCGCGGAAATCGGTCAGGCCGCCGTTGAACCGCAAGGCGTCGATCAACTCGGCGATCTTGTCGCTGCCGCCGCCGGCTTGGATGGCCTCGGTCACGCAGGTCTCCAAATGATTCTGCAGCAGGATGCGATTGACCCGTTCCAACGAGGCCTGGGCCGAAGCGACCTGCTTCATGAGTTCGGGACAATAGGCTTCGGCCTCGACCATCCGGATCACGCCATCCAAATGGCCGCGGATTGTTTTGAGCCGCATCAAGGCGTCATGCTTGTATTCGCTCTTCATGGAACCCACCGGGGTGGGGAGGGATAGACGTAAAGTTGCGCACGCCGCCTCGAGAATCAAGGAGCAGGCGGCAAGCTGCGCCGGCGTTGTCGCGCTCGGAGCTTCAGCGGCGACGGTCGGACGCGCCGCCGATCGCGGCTAGCGGCAGCGGCAGCGGCCGAGGCGGCCCCGGCCTAGCGCAGATAGGCCTCGGTCGCGTAGCGGCGCATCATCCGCTGGCTGTTGAAATAATAGGCGATGTTGGCGATCGCCTGTTTCATCGTTCGCCGCCAAGCGGACGGATCGTTGTAGTAGAGCGGGAGCACGGTGTGCTCGAGCTTCCCATAAAGCGCGACCGCATGCTGCTCGTCCGAGACGGCCGTTTCGTCATGGCCGATCGACCAACCGGTGACCCCCTCGATACACGCCTCGATCCACCAGCCGTCGAGGATGCTCAAATTGACACCGCCGTTGAGCGCCGCCTTCATGCCGCTGGTGCCCGAAGCCTCCAATGGCGGCAAGGGTGTGTTGAGCCAGATGTCGCAGCCCGAAACGAGCGCCAGGGCGATCTCAAGGTCGTAATCCGGCAAGAACGCGCATGTCACCTTGCCGTGCAGCTCTCGGATCAGCGTGTGCAGGCGGCAGACCGCGTCCTTGCCCGGTTCGTCGCGGGGATGGGCTTTGCCGGCCAGCACGATTTGCAACGGGTAGCGCGCGGCGATTGCCGCCAACCGCGCCGGGTCGGCAAACAGCAATAGCGGCCGCTTGTAACCCGTCATGCGGCGCGCAAAACCGATGGTCGGAATGTCGGGATCGAGTTCGCCTCCGGTCGTTGCTTTTACCCGCGCGATCAGATCCTGCTTGGCCAGGCGGTGGCATTGCCAGACATCGTCCTCGGACAGCTGCAGAGCGCGAACCAGAACCTCGGGCTCGTGCTGCCACCGGGGAAAATTGGCGTCGTAAAGCGCGGCAAAGGCGGGATGGGTCCAGGTACCGACATGCACGCCATTGGTGATGGCGTGGATCCGGTAGCCGGGAAACATCTGCTCGGCTGTCTGAGCGTGGCGCCGGGCAACGCCGTTGACATAATCGGACAGGTTGAGGGCGAGCCGTGTCATGTTGAGCCGGTCTTCGCCCGCCAGCTGCTTCAATGTGTCGAGGTCGACAAAACCGGGGAGCAGTCGTTCAAAAAGCTCGTAGGAAAAGCGGTCGTGCCCGGCTTCGACCGGGGTGTGCGTGGTGAATACGCAGCGGAACCGCACCTCGGCGATATCGTAGGCGGGTTCCCCGGGCGCCAGGTCCTCGGGCGGGACCTTCCACCGGTTCAACAGTTCGAGGGTCAAGAGTGCGGCATGACCCTCGTTCAAGTGATAGGTGTGCACATCGAAACCGAGCGCTTGCAGGATCCGAAAGCCGCCAATGCCGAGCACGATTTCCTGTTTGAGCCGATAAACCTCGTCGCCGCCGTAGAGGTAATGGGTCAGCGTGCGATCCGGCTCGCCGTTCTGATCAAGCTCAGTGTCGAGGAGCAAGACCGGGATGCGGTGGCCATGCGGGCAGGTATGCGTGTAAAGCCACGGGCGGATCCAGACCGGCTTTTCTTCGATTTCGACGGCGACCATCGCGTTGAGCGGGGTGCACCAGCGCTTCGGCTCCCACCAATCCGGGTGCTCGATCTGTTCCCCGTCGGGGCCGATCTCCTGCCGGAAGTAGCCCGCCCGGCTGAGCAATGTGACAAACACCACCGGGAGTTCGAGATCGGCGCAGGAGCGCGCCGTGTCGCCCGCCAGCACCCCAAGCCAGCCGGCATAGGTGTGCATCTCCGGGCGTAACGCCATCTCCATCGAGAAATAGGCGATGTGGGTACGGGCGAGAAAGGGTTCTACCGATGTCATCCGGTCAGGCTCGGCTATGGCTTGGCAGCGGCCGCCGGGATTACCGCCGATCGCTGCATCCGGCAGCGGGACGCGGGCCGCGATCGAGGGCGGCCTCTATCGGATCGTAAACCAGACCGGGTTGATCCACATCAAAGAAGGACGGTGGCGGCCGGTTATGCTCGCGCGCCTGTGGGGTAACAGGAGCAACGCAGTGGTCGACTGGAGAGCCATCGTTTCGTTGATCCTCGCGCTCGGCTTGCTGACGACTCCAGCGCCGGCTCAGGAGAAGGCGCGAGGCGGGCATCACATCGTTGGCGGCATGATGATTGGCGGCGGCGCCGGCATGATGGGGAGCAGCGGCGCCGGCATGATGGGCGCCGATATGAAGGGGAGCAGCGGCGCCGGCATGATGGGCGCCGGCATGATGGGCGGCGGCATGATGGGCGGCGGCATGGGCATGGCGGCGGCGATGGCCGGTCATGTCGAAGGGCGGCTCGCTTTTCTGAAGGCCGAGCTCAAAATTACCGACGCGCAAATGCCGCTATGGGACAAATTCGCAACGGCGGTGCGCGACAATTCAAAGGCGATTAGCGAGGTTGTCGAGGATCAGAGGACGGCGGCAGCGACAGCGCGTCTGCCGGACCGGCTCGCGTTGCGCGAGAAGCTCCTGCGCGCACAGCTGGCGGCTGTGCAAAGACTGAAGGCGGCGGCCGATCCGCTCTACGCCGCGCTCAGCCCCGAGCAGAAAAAAACCGCCGACGAATTGTCGGGTCCCATGTCCATGATGATGTAGCCGCGGACCGCGTCCGCGACAGCTTCCGGCGGGCGTGGAAAGCCGGTTTTGCGGCGTTGCCGGTCGCGCGCGCCCCCGCATGCGCTCTTTCGGCCCACACCAAGAGCGAGTAGGCTGCCGGAGCGGGCGCGCGCGCCCCAGACCTGCGCTGCCGGTCCGCACCGGGCCGTCAAAACACAACTCCGGGAGGGAGTTAGCATGGCTTCCTATGAATTCACGACGGAAGATGTCGAATATGTCCGCCACGGCGACAAGCGGCTGATTGCGCGGTTGTACCGGCCGAAGGGCGACGGGCCGTTCCCGGCGGTGATCGATTTGCATGGCGGCGCCTGGACGAGCGGCGATCTGACCGGGACCAAAGGCCTCGACGAGACGCTGGCGAGAAACGGCTTTTTTGTCGCGTCGCTGGAATTCCGCCACAACGCCGACGGCTACCCGACCTCGCTCGCCGACATCAATTATGCCGTCCGCTGGCTGAAGGCGCATGCGGGTCAGATGAAGATCGACCCGAACCGGATCGGCATCGGCGGCGCATCGAGCGGCGGCCATCTGGCGATGCTGGCGGCGATGCGGCCCTCGGACCCGCGCTATGCCGCACTGCCTCTGCCGGCCGGTTCGCCGGCGGTCGATGCCACGGTCAAGGCGGTGGCGATGTCGTGGCCGGTGATTAATCCGCTGTCGCGTTACCGCCATGCGCAAAAACTCGCCAAGACGCCAAACCCGCCCGCTTTCGCGGTCGGCATGAAGGAGAAGCACGACCTCTACTGGAAGAGCGAGGCCAATATGGCCGAGGGCAACCCGATGCTGATCCTCGAACGCGGCGAAAAGGTGACAATGCCGCCGGCACTTTGGGTCCAGGGCCGCCCCGACATGGTCCACGACTATCACGACGACGATTCAAGCTTCCCCGGCAACGAGCCGGAACGCTTTATTTCGAACTACCGCAACGCCGGCGGGGACATCGAAATCGTCTATATCGACAACGAGAAACGGCAGTCGAGCGCCGCTTACGACCCGATCGCCGCGTTTTTCAAAAAGCATCTCGGCTAGGAATTCCGCCGCTCGCCCGGGTCTGCCGGGTTCGCACCCGGGCCGGTTGCCGCCGGTTGTAGCGGCACGATCGGCCGCCTCCCTTCCCTCCCTCGCCGGCCGACGAGGGTTGGGAACAGGTGCGCCGTGACCGCCGCGCTGCCGCCGTTCATGCGGTTGCGGCTGGGCTTAGAAGACCGACAGCACCGCTTCGGGCGGACGTCCAAGCGCCGCCTTGCCGTTGGCGAGCACGATTGGCCGCTCGATCACGATCGGATTTTTGACCATCGCCGCGATCAGCTCGTCCTCACTGAGCGATTTGGCGTCGATGCCGATGGCGGCGGCCTCCTTTTTGCGCAGCAATTTGGCCGCAGGCAGCTTCAACTGTGCCAGAATTTGTTTGAGCTCCGCGGCCGAGGGCGGGGTCTTTAGATATTCCACAATCTGCGGTTCGACACCGCGGTCGCGCAGCAACGCCAGGGTCCGCCGCGAGGTTGCGCAGCGCGGATTGTGGTACATCATAACGGCCATTCGCCCCTCCCGCCGCCGGATTTGTCGGGTCCCGAGAATACCGCGAGCGAAGCTCAGCCGGCTGGATTAAATTACGAGCCCGAGGGATCCGCGGATGCGGTTTTATGCGTTCTTTTGAGAGCCCGTATGCCAGTCTCGGCCCGCGGTCAACTGAGGAGACAGAGATGGTCGACCACGTCTATCGGATCATAGAGGTCGCCGGTTCGTCGGAGCGGAGCATCGACGATGCGATCAGAAACGCGATTGCCCGGGCCTCGCGCACCCTGCGTCAGGTCGGCTGGTTTGAGGTGATCCAGACCCGCGGCCATGTCGAAGACGGAAAGGTCGCGCATTTCCAGGTGATCCTGAAAGTCGGCTTTACCCTCGAAGACGGGCAATCGGACGATTAATTTCGCGCCGGGCGGGCGAACGCCATCGCGGCCGCGCCCGCCAGCACCGAACTCGCGCCCGCGGCCCACATCGTGGCGCGGAACGCGGTGATAAACGCCGCGGGCGCGGTCGCTCCGGCCGCCATGCCGGTCTTCTCGACGGCGTGAAAAGCGAGGGTCAACAGGCTCGCGCCGGAGACGATCCCCAGGGTTCGGGTCAGCATCGCGATGCTGCCGGCAACACCGCGCTGACCCGGCGGAAGCGTTGCCAATACCGCGTCCAGATAGGCGACCTGGAACAACCCGACACCAAACCCCTGCACCAACAGCGCCGCCAGCAGCCCGGCCAATGCCCCGGCCGACCCCGAATGCGCGCTGCCGACCGCCGCCAACCCGATCCCGCCCAATGCCGCCCCCAGCGCCGCCACATCGCAAGCGCGCCAGCGATCGAGCAGTCGGCCGGCAACGGGTGCGGCCACCATCGCGCCGGCAAAAGACAGGCCAATCACCGCTCCCGCCGTCGGAAGCGCCATGCCGGCAAAGCCGACGAGGTAATAGGGCGCAAACAACAGCACCGCAAAGCTCGTCAAATAGACCAGGACGCTGGCCAGATTGATTGCGGTGAATGACCGCCGCGCAAAATAGGCGAGTTCGACGATCGGGGCGGCGATGCGCCGCTCGCGCCGCACGAACAGAACCGAGCCGGCGGCGGCCAGGGCAAGCAGCACCGGGGCAATCGGCCGTGTTGGCGAAAGCCGCGGAACCTCGTTGAGAAACAGCAAAAACGCGCTGATGATCAGCGCCAGCAGCACCGCCCCGCTGACATCGAGCCCGCCGCCGGGTTCGCGTCCCGAACGCCGTACCGGTCCCCGGAAACACAAAAGCACGGTGAGCGCGATCGGCGCGCGAAACCAGAATACCGCAGGCCATCCCCAAGCGCCGACCAGCGCACCGCCGATCAGCGGCCCCAACGCCGAAGCCAGCGCGAAAATCATCGAAAACGCCGCCGCCGCGCGACCGCGCTGCTCTTCGGGGTAGAGGGCGATCACGAGAGCCGGGGCGACGCTGATCACCAGCCCCGCCCCGATCCCCTGCAAAAAGCGGCAGAACAGCAGCCAGCCATAGGCCGGTGCTGCGGCGCATAACAAGAATGCCGCGGCGCTCCACGCCAAGCCGGCGCGGAACACCCGCACATGGCCGAAAATATCGCCGGCCCTCCCGAATGCCAGCATCAGGCTGGCATAAGTCAGCACATAGCAGATCACCACCCACTGGATCATTTGGATCGGCAAGCCGAAGCTGCGGGTGATGTCGGGAAAGCCGATATTGACCGCCGTGTCGAGGGGCACGACTGCGGCCCCGGCGCCGACCAGCGCCAAACGCAGCCACGTCCGCGCGCGGCGCGCGCTGTCCGGTGTCGGATCGGGGGGAATGGTCCGGTATCCGCGGTCAGGTCAGACCGAAATATTGGCGCAGCGCCGCGGCGATGTCGTCAAGCGCCGGCGTTGCCGCGCGCACGATCTTGCCCATCAGCAGAAATCCGTGAATCTGGTCGGCGCAATGACGGTGCGCGACCGCGACGCCGGCCTGCCGCAACCGTTGGACAAAGGCAATCCCCTCGTCGCAGAGGGGATCGCAACCCGCGGTCAGCACATAAGCCGGCGGCAGACCCGCCAGATCGGCCGCGCGCAGCGGCGACAGCCGCCAATCGGCGATGTCGTCACTCGGGCGCAAATAGGCATTCGCGAACCAGCGCATCGTCGCTTCGGTCAGCAGATAGCCCTCGGCGAAGCGTTGATGCGAGCCCTGCTTCAGGCTGAAATCGAGCGCCGGATACAATAGCAACTGGGCGCAAAGTTTCGGGGCGCCGCGCTCGCGCAGAGCGAGGCTTACAACCGCGGCAAGATTGCCGCCGGCGCTGTCGCCGCCGACCGCGATCCGGTCGCGATCGAGACCGAGGGCCGCGCCGCTTTCGGCGACCCATCGGGTCGCGGCGAGGCAATCATCGACGGCGGCGGGAAATTTATGCTCGGGCGCCAGCCGGTAATCGACCGCGACCACCGCACATCCCGCCGCCCGCGCGAGATGGCGACACATCGGGTCATGACTGTCGAGATCGCCGACCACCCACCCGGCGCCGTGAAAAAAGACAAGCGTCGGCAACGGTTTGGCGTCCCCACCGGGGGCACCGCGATAAAGCCGTACCGGGAGCGGCGTTCCCTCGGGGCCGCGAATAGCGAGGTCGCGAACTTCCGCGACCGGCGGCGGTGGCGGCGAGAAGACGTCGCGTCCGGCGAGAAAAAGCGCCCGCGCCTCGGCCGGGGTGACCGCTTCAAAGGGCGGCCGTCCCGATAGGCGCACCAGCTCCAAAACGCGCGCGGCGTCCTCGTCAAGCGCCATCAGCAAACCCCATTCGTGCAATATACCCGAATCATTCTAAGGAAAGGCGGCCGCCGAGAGCCAGCGAGACTTGTTGCGGTTACAAAAACATCGTGGAACGGGTACAGAAAAGCCCCGGTCGGGGGGGACCGGGGCTTCTGTTCCCGCCGGTTTGCCCGACCGACAGGACTACGCATCGTTGGGGGGACAAAACGATGCCGCACCGATACTGCGATGATTCGGGTTCGGTTGCAATTCATATTTGAAAATTTAACTATGAATTGCGGAATCCGCAGTTTGCAGCATCTTCAGGCGCGTTGATCGGGCGGCAGTTGCAACCGATAGCCGACGCCGATCTCGGTCAGGCTATGGGTCGGCCGGGTCGGATCGGGCTCGAGCTTCTGCCGCAACCCGCGAATAAAAACGCGCAGATATTGGACCTCCTCGGTCTGCGCCGGCCCCCACACCGCACGCAACAAATGGCGGTGGGTCAAGACCTTGCCGGCATGCGCGACGAGATGGCGCAAAAGCTCGAATTCCTTGGGCGACAGCTTGACCTCGCGACCGCTACGGCTCACTTGGCGACGCACCAGATCGACCGACAGGTCTCCGGACACGAATAGCGGCGCCTCGCCTTGTGCATAGTAACGGTGGCGCAATGCCGCGCGGATCCGCGCCATCAATTCCGCAACGCCAAACGGTTTGCCGATATAGTCGTCGGCCCCGAGATCGAGCGCGGCGACCTTTGAGCGCTCATCGTTCCGCGCCGAGAGGACGATGATCGGAACCGATCCCGCTTCGCGCATCTCGGCGATCACCTCGAACCCGCTGCGGTCGGGCAGTCCGAGATCGAGGATCACCACGTCCGGTTTTTCGCTGCGAAGGGCCGCGAGCGCGGCCTGGGCATGATCGGCGGTGATCACCCGATGGCCCGCGGCGGCGAGGCTGGCGCGCAAAAACCGGACGATCGCCGGTTCGTCATCGATGACCAGGACCGAGTAGGAATTAGCCATCGGCGCTGACCGGCGCCGAGATCTCGGCCGTTTGCGGTGCCGGCAGGCGGATCGTCAAAATGGCGCCGGAGCGATCGGCCCGGTTGCGCGCCTCGATGCGTCCGCCCTGGGCCTCGATAAAACCGCGGCAGATTGCGAGCCCGAGACCGGTTCCGGCGCGCTGACGGTCTTGCGCCTGGACCCGATAAAATTTGTCGAAGATCCGATCGAGATCGTGCTCCGGGATTCCCGGCCCCTCATCGATGACCTCCACGGCCACGACATCGCCGTCGCGGCGCACTCGCACATCGATAAGGCTGCCGGCCGGCGCATATTTCGCCGCGTTGTCGAGAAGATTAAAGAGCGCCTGCTCGAAAAGTATCGCATCCAGCCGCAACAATGGCAGGTCGGCGGCGACGGTGACCGCGACCTGGTGCCGCGACAAAATGCGCGCCGCTCGTTCGAGGGCGGCGCCGACGATCTCGCCGACATCGGCAGGCTCGAGTTTGAGTTCGACCATGCCCGATTCGAGCCGGGTCATATCCAGCAAATTGCCGACAAAGCGGTTGAGGCGTTCGGCCTCGCTCTCGAGGGTCGTCAGCAATTCGTCGCGCTGGGCGCGATCGTATTTGTCGGCGTAATGGCGCAGGCTCGACACCGTCCCCAGGATCGAGGCCAGCGGGGTGCGCAGATCGTGCGAGACCGAGGTCAGCAACGCCGCTCGCAGCCGGTCGCCTTCCGCCTGCAACCGCGCCTCCGCCAACCCGCGCACGAGGCTGATGCGTTCGATCGCGACGGCGGCCTGGTCGGCCAGCGCATCGAGCAGGCGACGTTCATCGGGGGTCAAGAGCGGGCCCGGCTGATCGCGCTCAATGCCGATCACACCGACTGCCCCGCTGCCGGTCCGCAACGGCAGAAACAGCCATTTGCCGCCGGGCAGGGTGTCCGAGCCGCGCCCGGTCGGCTGGCCATGTTCCCAGCACCAGCGTGCGGCCGCCATATCGGCCTCGTCGAGCGTATCTTCGGGCGGGTAGGCGGATGCGACCTGCAGCCCCGCGCCGTCGGTCTCGGGAAGCAGCACAACCGTGCTCAGACGCAGCATCGACGACACCTGGTAGACGGTCGCCCACAACAGATCGTCGAGCGTCCCGATGCCGGCGAGTTTGCGGCTGAATGCATAAAGCTCGGCGGTGGTCTTGGCGCGCAGCCGGGCGGAGACGATCTGGCGCCGGGCCGCTGCGGTCAGATTGCTGACAATGACCGCGACCGCCAGATAGAAGAACAGGGCAACGACATTTTCCGGATCGGCGATCGTGAAGGTGTAAAGCGGCGGCAGAAAGAAGAAATTGTAGACCATCACGCTCAGCAGGCAGGCGACGAGCGCCGGCAACAATCCCCAGGCGATTGCGGTGGCGAGCACCGCCATCAAAAACACCAGCGAGACGCTCTGCACGCCAAGCGAGCGCCCGATGACCTCACCGATCGCGAGGGCCACGGCCACCGCCGCCGCGCCGCCGAGATAAGGCAACGGCCGCAGCGGCTCGCGGGCGGGACGGGTCGCCACCCCTGGTTGCCGCACCGGCTGGGCGTCCTCGGCCGATATGACATGGACGCTGATCGCGCCGGTTTTGCGCACCAAATCATGGACGACCGAACCGTGCACGATCTCGAACCAGCGCGGTCGGTCGGATTTGCCGATCACGATCTGGGTGATGTTGTTGGCCGCGGCATAGGTGACGATCTCATCGGCGATCTTGCCGCCGGGGATCGTGATCGTCGCCGCCCCGAGCCGTTCGGCGAGCCGCAAATACTCGGCAATGCGGTCGCGTTCGCTGTCGTTCAGGCGCTGCGTGCGCGCGGTCTCCACATAAATCGCCGTCAACGGCGCGTGCAACCGGTCGGCGGCGCGCCGCGCATAGCGAATGAGGGCCGGGGTATTGGTTGCTTCGCTGACGCAGACCAGCACGCGCTCGCCGGCCGCCCAAGGCCCGGCGATGGCGTGGGCGCGCATATGCGACAACAGTTGCTCGTCGACGCGTTGCGCGGTCTGGCGCAGCGCCAGCTCGCGCAGCGCGGTCAGGTTTCCCGGCTGGAAATAGTGGCGTACCGCACGCTCGGCCTGCTCCGGGACATAGACCTTGCCTTCGCGCAAGCGTTGGATCAGGTCGCCCGGCGCCAAATCGACGACCTCGATATCGTCGGCCCGGTCGAGCACGTTGTCGGGGACGGTCTCGCGCACGCGGATCCGGGTGATGCGAGCGACGACGTCATTGAGGCTTTCAACATGCTGGATGTTGAGGGTCGTAAAGACATCGATCCCGGCCGCGATCAGCTCTTCGACATCGAGGTAGCGTTTGGGATGGCGGCTGCCCGGGGCGTTGCTGTGCGCGAGCTCGTCGACCAGCACAAGCTGCGGACGCCGCGCGAGTATGGCGTCGAGATCCATCTCGGCAAGGCGGTGGCCCTTGTAGTCAATTTCGCGCCGCGGGATGATCTCCAACCCGTCGAGCAACGCTTCGGTGTCGCGCCGACCGTGG
>JAJPIH010000147.1 GCA_021324875.1 Alphaproteobacteria bacterium | reverse complement strand
GATCGGCACCGGGGTTGCCGACGACAAGGCGGTATACGCCTATATGCCGCGCATCATCCGCTATTATCTCGGCGAGGAGCCAATTTTGGCGAATGTGCCGACACATATTTGCCGCGAGAGGGAGGGGCTGCTTTACACGCTCGACCATCTCGACGAGCTGGTTGTCAAACCGGTCGGCGAGGCCGGCGGCTATGGCATCATCGTCGGTCCCCAGGCGAGCAGCGCCGAACTCGCGGCCTGCCGCGACCAGTTGCTGGCCGATCCCGGCAATTACATCAGCCAGCCCTGTGTCAACTTGTCGGTCTCGCCAACCCTGGTCGACGGCGCCATCGAGCCGCGCCACGTCGATCTGCGCCCGTTTGCGGTAACCGGCTCGAGCACCTGGGTGTTGCCGGGCGGGCTCACCCGGGTCGCGCTGCGCCGCGGGTCGCTGGTTGTCAACTCCTCGCAGGGCGGCGGATCAAAGGATACCTGGGTCCTTGGTTGACGTTCTGCTGTCCCGCTACGCCGATTGCATCTTCTGGCTCGCGCGCTATGTCGAGCGGGCGGAAAACCTGGCGCGCATCCTCGATGTCAACGAGACCTTTTCGCGCGACAGCCGCGGCGCCCAGAACTGGCTCTCGATCGTGCAGCTGAATACCGATGAAGAGCGGTTCTTTGCCGGCGGCCGCGAGGTCTCGGCCGAGAGCGTGTTGCGCTTTTATGTGGTCGATGGCGACAACCCGACCTCGATCGTCAGTGCGGTCCGCGCCGCGCGCGAAAATGCCCGCACCTTGCGGCCGCTGATCTCGACCGAGATGTGGGTGCAGCTCAACATCTTCTATAATCGGCTGGCGGCGCTTGGCGCCGGCGATCTGGCGCCGGGCCGGCTGTCGGCGCTGTTCACGACGATCAAGGAAGCCTGCCAGACCCACACCGGCATCACCGAGGGCACGTTTTTCCGCGACCAGGGCTGGTATTTCTACCAGCTCGGGCGCTATATCGAGCGCGCTGACCAGACCACGCGGCTGCTCGACATCAAATACCATCTGTTATTGCCCAATCTTGGCGATGTCGGCTCGCCGACCGACGCCAGCCAGTGGCATGCGCTGCTGCGCTCGGCGGCCGGCTATCACGCCTATCGCCGGCTGCATGCGGCGCGCACCACGCCGGCGCGGGTTGCCGGGTTTTTGCTGTTCAACCAGGCTTTTCCGCGTTCGGTGCATCATTGCGTGCGCGAGGCCGGCCGGTTGTTGGGCGAAGTCAAGTCGCGCTATGCATTGCGCGGCGGCAATGACGCGGCCGAGGAACTCGACCGCCTGCGCGCGGTGCTGGGTACGTTGACCATCGAAGAGATTTTGGCCACCGGATTGCACGAATTTCTCGACCTCATTCAGCGCCAGCTGATCGCGGTCGGGCATGCCCTTGCGGTCGCGTTTTTTGGCTACCCGGCAACCCCGCCCGCGGCGGCGCCGGCGGCAGCCGCCCAATAAGACCAGAATCAGAGACGCCATGCCCGTCATCCGCGTTCGCCACGTCACCACCTATCGCTACAAACAGCCGGTCGCGTTCGGCGAGCATCGGATGATGTTGCGGCCGCGCGACAGCTATGACCAGAAGCTGCTCGAAACCCGGCTCGTGATCACCCCCGAGCCGGTCGATTTGCGCTGGGTTCACGACGTGTTTGGCAATTGCGTCGCGATCGCGCGGTTTGCCGGGCGGGCAGCGGAACTGCGCTTCGACAGCATGATCAGGCTCGACCATTCGGCGACCCACGTCCTCGATTTCCGTATCGAGGACTATGCCAGCCGCTATCCGTTCACCTACGGCGCCGAGGACATGCCCGATCTGTTGCGGCTGATCGAGCGCCAGTATCTTGATCCCGAACACGAGATCGATCGCTGGGCGCGCCAGTTTCTGCGCCTCGACGGGCGCAGCGAAACCACCGAGATGCTGGCGGCGATGACGCATGCGGTGCGCCGCGATTTCACCTATGTCGCGCGCGAGGAAAGCGGCATCCAGGACCCGACCAAGACGCTGAAGCTCGGCAGCGGCAGCTGCCGCGACTTTGCGGTGTTGATGATCGAGGCGGTGCGCGCGCTCGGGCTCGCGGCGCGGTTTGTCAGCGGCTATTTGTTTGTCCCCGAGAGCCGGCGCGGCAGCCGCGTCGGCGGCGGCGCCACCCATGCCTGGCTTGAAGTCTATCTTCCGGGCGCCGGCTGGGTCGAATTCGACCCGACCAATGGCATTGTCGGCAGCGCCGATCTGATCCGGGTCGCGGTGGTGCGTGACCCGCGCCAAGCGGTGCCGGTTTCGGGCACCTGGACCGGATTTCCGTCCGACCATCTCGGCATGACGGTCGAGGTCGAAGTCACCGAGGAAGGCGCCGGCGCTGATGCCGCCGAGCCGGATAGCACTGGGGCGCGTTCCCAACTCCTGGCCTGAACGCCGGACCCGCTGCGACAACCGCACCTCGCCTGGACACCGCCCGCGGGCTCCCTCTAACGCGAAACCCCGCGGCACTCGCTTCGCGCTAGGCGATGCGCTGTTCCTCGACGACGACCGTATCGACCATGACCAGTTCGTCGCGATAGAGCCAGCGGGTCAAAAAGCCGGCAAGTGCGGCGCCGAGGATCGGCGCCACCCAGAACAGCCACAACTGGCCGAGATAGGCGCCGCCGGCAAACAGCGCCGGACCGGTGCTGCGCGCCGGATTGACCGAGGTATTGGTCACCGGGATCATCACCAGGTGGATCAGGGTCAGGCACAACCCGATCGGAATTCCGGCAAAGCCGACCGCCGCGCCCTTTGCGGTCGAGCCGATGATCACGAACAGAAAAAAGAAGGTCGCAACCACCTCGCCGATAAAGCAGGAGCCGAGCGCATATTTGCCGGGGCTCAGATCGCCATAACCGTTGGCGGCGAAACCGCCGATGTTCCAGCCCGGCTTTCCCGAAGCGATCAGATAAAGAATCGCGGCCGCAACAATCGCGCCAATGACCTGTGCGATGATGTACGGCAGGACATCGACCGCCTTGAAGCGCCCGCCGGCCCACAACCCGATCGTCACCGCCGGGTTGAAATGTCCGCCCGAGATGTGGCCGACAGCATAAGCCATCGTCAACACCGT
>JAJPIH010000008.1 GCA_021324875.1 Alphaproteobacteria bacterium | reverse complement strand
CGAGAACCTTGAAGAAATGAGCCGGCAGGGACTGCAGATTCCGGTCCTGCTCGGCGGCGCGGCACTGACCCGGCGCTATGTCGAAGAGGATTGCGTCCGGACCTATGCCTCGGGCCGCGTCGCCTACGCACGCGATGCGTTCGACGGCCTCGCGCTGATGGACCGCATCGTCGGCAACGATTTCGACGGTTATCTGGCCGAGATGCAGCGGAAGAATGCCGGCCGCCCGGTCAATGAGAAGCGCAAACTGGGCCGCGCCGCCGATGCGCGGCCGCAGCGTCCCGTCGATCTCGCGGAAATCCGCCTGCGCCGCGCCGAACTCTCGCGCGGCGTGCCCGTGCCGCAGCCGCCGTTCTGGGGGCCGCAGACGATCGCCCGCGTCCCGGTCAAGGCGATCGTGCCTTATCTCAACGAACGCATGCTCTATCAATTCCAGTGGGGCTACCGGAAGGACGGCAAGACGCTCGCCGAATATCGCGAATGGGCCAAGGACGCGTTGCGCCCGATCCTGGTTCGCCTGCTCGACACCGCCATCCGCGAAGAGATCCTGACGCCGCGCGCCGCCTATGGCTATTGGCCGTGTGCGGCCGAAGGCAACGACGTGATCCTGTTTGCTGCCGATGGCGGGCGCGAGATTGCCCGCTTTTCGTTTCCGCGGCAGAACCGCGAGGGCGGGCTGTGTATTGCCGATTTCTTTCGCGACGTCGATGACGGGGAGCGTGACGTGATCGGCCTGCAGGTGGTGACGATCGGCGCTCGCGCCTCGGAGGCGGCGCGCGAATGGTTCTCTGAGAACCGCTACCAGGATTATCTTTACCTGCATGGGCTGTCGGTCGAGATGGCCGAAGCCTTGGCCGAATATGTCCACCGCCGCATCCGCGGCGAACTCGGTTTTGCCGCCGAGGAGGCGCGCGATCCGGAAGCGATGCTGGCGCAAGGCTATCGCGGCAGCCGCTACTCGTTCGGCTATCCGGCCTGTCCCAACCTCGCCGACCAGCGCCAGCTGCTCGAACTGCTGCGCGCCGAAGAGATCGGCGTCAGCCTGTCGGAAGAGGACCAGCTCGAACCCGAGCAGTCGACTTCGGCGATTGTCGTCCATCACCCGCAGGCCAAGTATTTTTCGGTCTGAACCGCGCCCAACCGCCCCTCGCTATAGAGGGTGCCGACGACAGCCGGACATTACTTCGCAACTGGCGGCCGCATATTGCAAGATGTTCGGAATGAAGAACATCCGCCCGAAAATTGCATTGAAATTGCCCGATACCGCCATAATTGTCATTTTCGAATGCCATAAAATCGGCTAATTTGCCTGTCCGCCGAGGCAATTTGCCGAAGCCGCCGCGGTGGGCAATTGCGGCCGCCAAATCAAGACCGGGGGACAGCAAATGGCTCCGCATCGCTGGCCGTTCGCGGCAATCGCCGGGCTCGTCTTGTCGGTGATTTCTCTGCCGGCGCTCGCCGATGGCGGCCGTCCTTGCGCCGGGCTGCCGGGCTGGGGGGCGCTGCAATCGGCGCTCGCTGCAGCCATCGGCGCCCCCGGCAATGGCGGGCTCGGCTTCAACATGTGGGCGACGATGGTCGGCAATGACGGCACGATCTGCGCCGTCGCCTTTTCCGGCAGCGACTACACCGGGCAATGGCTTGGCAGCCGCCTAATCTCGGCACAAAAGGCCAATACCGCCAATGATTTCAGCCTGAGCAAAGGAGCCCCGCCGGCGTCCAGCCCGCTCCACGCCAGCGGCTTGGCGCTGTCGACCGCCAATCTCTATTCCGCGGTCCAGCCGGGCGGCAGCCTGTACGGCCTGCAGCACAGCAATCCGGTCGATCCCGAAATCGCCTATCAGGGCAGCGCCTCGCTGTTTGGCACCCCCTACGACCCGCTGGTCGGCCAGCGCGCCGGCGGGGTCAACGTCTTTGGCGGCGGGCTTGCCCTGTATGCCGCCGGCGGGGTCAAAGTCGGCGCCGTCGGGGTCAGCGGCGACACCTCGTGCACCGACCATTTTGTCGCCTGGCACCTGCGCCACAATCTCAGGCTTGACCATCTCGCCAATGTCGGCGGCGTCAGCGGCGATGCGCAGCACCCCGACAACATCGTCTACGACATCAAACCGACCAACGGCGACGGCCTGTTAAACCCGAACGGCAATGTCGGCGCCAGCGCCAGCGGCTATGGCCACCCGACCTGCTCGCCTCCGACGGGCGACCCGACAAGCCTGCCGGCGGTCATCCCCTAATCGGCGGCGGGTAGCAACCGGGTAACCATCGGCCGAAGGTCGGGCCGGCGTCGCGGGCGCGGCCTTCGGAGGAAGGTGCCGGCGGTTGCGCACGGCGGCGCCGCAACTGCCTCCAACCGCAGACATTCGGACCGGGACTGGTTGCGGTGCGTTGCCCGCGCTACGATCACGCCCGCGAAAGCAACAACAACGCGCATCGAGAGCGGCAGCTCCGCGCGCAAGGAGGAACGCATGACCCTTCGGCATGGCGCAACGACAGGGTTCACCGTGGTGTGGGCCGCGCTGATCGGCGTCTTGGCGGCGCTCTCCAGCGCCGCATCGGCGCAACAACCGCAGCCATCCCCGACCCCGGCGGCCGGCGCCGCAGGGCCGGTGCAGACTTGGGGATTGCCGCCACTGCCGGCGGGGATCGGTCCGGTTGAAAAATTCGCCGATCTCGGCGGCACGCCGCAAGGCCGGTTTCTCGAAGGCGGGTCATTCGATGCGAACGGCAATCTGTGGTTTGTCGCGATCGGCTCGGGCTGGATCTCGTATCTGACGCCTGAGGGAAAAGTGGTCCCGGTCGTCAATTGCAATCCGCCGAGCGGGCTCGGCCAGACCTGCGAGCCGCAAGGCAGCCGCTGGCACGACGGCAAGCTTTATCTGACGACGCGGCACATGGGGATTCTGGTTTACGATCCGCAGACCAAGAAGTTGCAGACCTTGGTCTACACCTACCGCAACCAATTGTTCAAAGGCCCGAACGACCTCGATTTTGACGCGGAAGGCAATCTTTATTTTACCGACCCGTGGGGAACCGGCCCCGGCCCCAACGAAACCGACCGCACCGGTGCGGTATATCAATATTCGCGCGACGGCGTGTTGCGCAAAATCATGGACAGCGGGTTGTTCCCGAACGGCATCGCCGTGTCGCCCGACGACAACCTGCTGGCGATCGGCGATTTTCGCGCCGGCCGCATGTGGTATGCGCTATTCGCCAATGGCCCCAGCCTTGGCTGTCCGCAATGTCCCAAGGACCCGCTGCATCTGACCTTCGCCGGGGTCAAGGCCGGCACCTATATCCCGGGAAATGGCGGCCCCGACGGCATCCATTACGATGTCAAGGGCAATTTGTGGGCGCAGCTGGCGGGGCTGGGCGGCATTGCCGAGATCAATCCGCGCGGATTGATCATCGGGTTCGTGCCGATCCCCAATGGCGACGCCGCGACAACGAACTTCGCCTTTGGCGGCCCCAACAACCAGTACGTCTATTTTG
>JAJPIH010000229.1 GCA_021324875.1 Alphaproteobacteria bacterium | reverse complement strand
TGCCGGCCTCGGCAATCACGATCCGGGCGCCGAGTTTGCGACCTTTGTGCTGACCGCGCCGTTCTAGCGCTGCGAACCTGGCCGCCGTGTCCCAATTCCGCAATTTGTCGCCGCCCTGGGCAACGCCGCCGTTGCGGAATGACGCGACGACGATAGGGGATCAAGTTCGGAGTTGACCCCGAAGCCTAGATTTCGACCTGACCCCCCAATTCGACGATACGGTTGACCGGGATCCGGAAGAACTCGGTGGCGTCGAGCGCCAGATTGCTCAACAGCACGAACAGCTTCTTGAACGGCAGCAGAGCCGCCGACCGGCCTTTGGCGACGATTTTCTCGCGGCCGACAAAAAACGATGTCTCCATCAGATTGAACCGGAACCCGCCCACCCGGCACAGGGCCAAGGCGCGCGGAATGTCGGGCTCCTCGAGAAAACCGTAGCGGATCGTCACGGTGTGGAAATTTTGTCCGAAATGGTCGATCTGCAGCCGCTCGCCCTCGGGCAGCCGCGGCACATCCTCGGTGCGCACCGTCATCAGCACATTGCGCTCATGCAGGATCTTGTTGTGCTTCATGTTGTGCAGCAACGCGGCCGGCACGTTGTCGACCCGCGCGGTCATATAGATCGCCGTGCCCGGCACCCGGACCGGACTGTCCGGCCGCAGATTGTCAATCAGGGTCGCCAGCGGCAAGGCGCCGCTCGCGCGCTGTACGGCTATGCGCTGTCGACCCCAGACCCAGGTCATCATCACCGCGTAAATGCAAATGGCGATCGCCAACGGAAACCAGCCGCCCTCAATGATCTTGAGCAGATTGGCTCCGAAAAACGACAGATCGACAAACAGAAACAGCCCAAACAATGGCACCAGCCGCCACAGCGGCCATCCCGGCCCGCGGCGGAAATAGACAAAGGCGAGCACTGTCGTCACACTCATCGTCCCGGTCACGGCGATGCCGTAGGCGCCGCCAAGCGCGTCGGACGAGCGGAAGATCAGCACCGTCGCCACCACCGCGACAAGCAGCATGCCGTTCATCGCCGGCACGTAAACCTGCCCGATTTCCTGCTCGGAGGTGTGACGGATCGCCATGCGCGGCAGGTAACCCAGCTGCACCGCCTGGCGGGTGATCGAGAATGCGCCCGAGATGACCGCTTGCGAGGCGATGACGGTGGCGGTCGAGGCGGGCACGACCAGCGGGTAGAGCGCCCATCCCGGAGCGAGCAGGTAGAACGGATTTTCGATCGCATGCGGTTTGGCCAGCAACAAGGCGCCCTGGCCGAAATAATTGAGCAGCAGCGAGGGGAACACAAAGCGCAACCAGGCGCGGCGGATCGGCGAGCGTCCGAAATGCCCCATATCGGCGTAGAGGGCCTCGGCCCCGGTCACGGCAAGCACAACCGAACCGAGCAGGACAAAACCGTGCCACGGATGGTGCATCAACAGATCGATCGCATAATGCGGGTCGACTGCCAGCAGGATTGACGGGCGGCGCGCGATTTCGGCCGCTCCCAACAGCGCGATCGCGGTAAACCAGAGGATCATAATCGGACCGAAATAAGCGCCCACCCGGCTGGTGCCGCGGCGCTGGACAAGAAACAGCACCACCAGCAACAGAAGGGTCAGCGGCACGACAAACGGCTCGAACGCCGGGGTCGCGACCTTGAGCCCTTCGACCGCGCTCAGCACCGAAATCGACGGGGTGATCACCCCGTCGCCATAGAACAGCGCGGCGCCGATCAGCCCCGCCCACATGATCATGCGGCCACGGCCGCCGAGCGCAGCGCGCATCGCCAGCACCATCAGCGCCAGGATCCCGCCCTCGCCGCGGTTGTCGGCCTTCATCAACACCAGCACGTATTTGAGGGTCACCACCAGGGTCAGCGACCAGGCGATCAGCGACAGCACGCCAAACACCCGCATCTGGGTGACCTCGGCGTTTTCGAAGCATTGCTTGACGGTGTAGAGCGGCGACGTGCCGATATCGCCATAGACGACGCCGAGCGCGGCGACAGCCAAATTCTGCCCAATCGTCGGGCGGGGTTCGGTGCGGATCACAGCCGAATTCGCCATCGGTGCGCTCGGTCCGAGTACCAAGCTAACGTCTCGTTCTCAAAATAAGGTCACCACGGGACGAGACCGCAGTCGAGTGCGGGTCGCATAGGGCCAGCCGCGGCCTGCCAGCGAAGCCGGGGTTTAAGCAGAAATTTTGCCGACGAGCCAGCATTTCGCCACACTCCCGACAAAAAGCGCGGCGGCGAGCCTCCGATCGCCGCCCTTGGGCGAACGCCCGCCGCCGGTTCAGCGATGATAGGTGCCGGTCAGTGCTGCTTGTTCGATCACATAAGGCTGGGCCGCGCGCAGCACCGCGGCAACATCGGGCGCGGGCGCCAGTTCGAGCTGCGGTCGGCTGATGGCCAGCAGGGTGAAATGGTAATGGTGAACCCCGCCCGGCGGAGGACAAGGACCGCCGTAACCCCACCGGCCGAAATCATTGCGGGCTTCGCGCCAGCGGCCGACCGGGCGGGCCGCGCCGTAGCCCCCGGCGATCCCGGTGACGCCGGGCGGAATGTCGTAAACCGCCCAGTGGCCAAAGCTGCCCGATGGCGCATCCGGGTCCTCGATCGCCAGGACCAGGCTGCCTGTGCCAGGCGGCACCCCCGACCAGCTCAACGGCGGCGAAATATCGGCGCCGTCGCAGGTATATTCGGCCGGGATCGCACCGCCCGGCGCGAATGCCGGGCTTGCAAGCGTCAGCGGCATGGCGGGCTCCTGGTTTGTCCGGCACCCAATCTAGCGTAAAACCGGATGGCGGCCTCAGCTCCGCGTCTGGAAGGGGAGCGAAGATGGAATTACCGGTGTTGCGCAGCGGGCTGCTGGTGTTTCCGGACATGACCCAGCTCGACCTCGCCGGCCCCTATGAGGTGCTGGCCCGGCTTCCCGGCGCGCAAACGCGGCTGGTGTGGAAGACGCTCGATCCGGTGCGCTCCGAATACGGGCTGACGATCGTGCCGCAGGCAACCTTTGTCGATTGCGGACCGCTCGATCTGGTCCTGGTCCCCGGCGGCCCCGGCATCAACCCGCTGCTCGAAGACCGCGAGGTGCTGGCCTTTCTGCGCACCGCCGCGGCCGCGGCGCGCTATGTGGTCGGGATCTGTACCGGGTCGCTGGTGCTTGGCGCGGCGGGGTTGTTGCGCGGCAGACGCGCCGGCAGTCATTGGCTGTCGCGCGACATGCTGCGCGCGTTCGGCGCCGAGCCGATCGCCGCGCGGATCGTCGCCGACGGCAATATCTTCACCGGCGGCGGGGTTACCGCCGGCATCGACGTGGCGCTTGCCGTCGCCGCCGCGGTCGCCGGCCGCGCCGCGGCCGAGGCGATCCAGCTGGCGATCGAATACGATCCCCAGCCGCCTTTTGCCGCGGGCTCTCCGGAAAAGACCGATCCCGCCGTGGTCGCGCGGGTGCGCGAGCAAGCCGCGACCCGACAGCGCGATCGCGCCGAGCGGGTGACGCGCGCCGCCCGCGCCCTTGGCTGACCGCCAGCCGACGCGCCCTTTGCCCGGGCTTGTCCGAGCGGCGCGTTGAGCCTAGCCTGCTCGGCGCAACGCTCGGGGAGGCGGATGTGAAAAGCATCACCGTCGACGACCACAAGGCGCTCGCCGACGAGCCGCAAAAGGGCCATAACCGCTGGCACGAAGCGATCACGCCCGTGATCGAAGCGGCTCCCGGCGAGGAGATCGAGATCCAGACGCGCGATGCGTTTGACGGCCAGATCACGCCGCAAACCACCGCTCAGGATTTGCTGGCCTGCGATCTCAATCGCGTCCATCCGCTGACCGGGCCGGTCTTTGTCAGCGGCGCCGAGCCGGGCGATCTGCTCGAGGTCGAGATCCGCGACATGAAGCCGGCCGGCTTTGGCTATACGGTGCAAGTGCCGGGGTTCGGCTTTCTCCGCGATGCGTTCCCGGAACCCTATATCGCCAAATGGACGATCAAGGACGGCTTTGCCCAGTCGGCCGATCTGCCGAATGTGCAGATCCCCGATGGCGCCTTTGTCGGGGTGATCGGCGTGGCCCCCTCACGCGAGCTGCGCGAGCGGGTCACGCGGCGCGAGGCGGAGCTGGCGGCGCGCGGCGGGCTCGCACTACCGCCCGAAGCGCGGGGCGCAGTGCCGGCCACCGAACCGATCGCCTCCGAAGCCTTGCGCACGATTCCACCGCGGGAAAACGGTGGCAATCTCGACATCAAGCAACTCAGCAAAGGGGCGCGGCTGTTGTTGCCGGTGTTTGTCGAGGGGGCCTTGTTTTCCGTGGGCGACGCCCATTTCGCCCAGGGCGACGGCGAAGCCTGCGGCACCGCGATCGAGATGTGCGGCGCGATCCTGGTCTCGTTCACCCTGCACAAAGGGGAAGCCGGGCGCCGCGGCATCCGCTTTCCGCGCTTCCTGCGCAACGATTATTATTTTCCGCCCGAGCTGGCGGTGCCCCGGCGTTTTCTGGCCACAACCGGCATGTCGGTACGCGCCGATGGCGGTAATGAAAGCGAAGATACCACGCTTAGCGCGCGCAACGCGCTTCTGGCGATGATCGACCTCCTGGTCGAGCGCGGCTGGACGCGCCAGCAGGCCTATGCGATCTGCAGCGTCGCCGTCGACCTCAAGATCAGCGAGCTGGTCGACGTCCCCAATATGGTGGTCAGCGCCTTTCTGCCGCTCGACATTTTCGGGCAATAAGCGGCGCTCGCGCGCGAGCCGCAAGGAAGGCTCAAATCGGCGGGATCAACGCCGCGGCGACAAGACGGTCTTCGGCCAGCAGCACATTGAAGGTGCGGCACGCCGCCCCGGTGTCCATGACTTGGACAGCGATCCCCGAACGGCGCAGCGTCGGGCGTAATTCGGACGGGATCGGTTGCAAGTGCCGACCCAGCCCGAGCAACAGGATCTGCACGCCGCCATGCTCGACCACCGGGTCGAAGCTGGCGGCGCTAAGCTCGGCCGAGCTGCGCACCGGCCAGCTTATCGTCAGCTCCGGAAATATGATCACCGACCCGCGCCACACCACCCCGGCGACGCGAAACCCGGCGGCGCCATAGCGCTCGATCACCTGGCGCCCGGCGGGGATGACCGGTGTGAGGTCCATGGGCGGGCAGCCGCCGCTCAGCGCGCCCGGGTCAGCGGGCGGGCGGCGCCCTCGCCGGGACGGGCGATCGCGGCGCGGTTCGGCCGCACGTAGTAGAGCACCGGGGCCGCGATAAACAGCGACGAATAGGTGCCAATCACCACGCCCCACAGCATCGCGATGCTGAACCCGCGCAACACCGGCCCGCCGAGGAACAACAGCGAAAGTACGGCCAAGGCCACCGTGCTGACCGTCAGGATCGTGCGCGAGAGGGTTTCGTTGAGGGCCAGATTGATCAGCTCGGCAAGCGGCATCCGCGGGTATTTGCGCATCGATTCACGCACCCGGTCATAAATGACCACGGTGTCGTTGACCGAATAGCCGGCGACGGTGAGGATCGCGGCCAGGGTGGTCAAATCGAATTCGAGGCGGAACAGCGCAAAGATACCGACGGTCGTCAGCACGTCGTGCAGGGTCGAGATCATCCCGCCGATCCCGAACTGCCACTCAAAGCGGAAGCCGATATAGACGGCGATCGCGAACAGGGCCAGCACCGTCGCGGTGACCCCGGCGCGGATCAGCTCGGCGCCGACGCTGGGTCCGACGACCTCGATCCGCCGGTAATCGACCCCCGGCCCCAGCGCCTTGCGCGCCGCCTCGACCGCCTTTTCCTGGGCGGCGTCGCCGCCGGG
>JAJPIH010000045.1 GCA_021324875.1 Alphaproteobacteria bacterium | reverse complement strand
GGACCCGGTCGAACGCTGCTGGGCGTTCAGCGAGGCGCTGAACCAGGAATTGCACGCGCTCGCCGACGCCGGCTGTCCGGTGATCCAGCTCGAAGAGCCGCAGATCCACATGGTGCCGGCGCGCGGCAAACCGTTCGGACGGCTCGACACCGCCGATCTCGTCAAGCTGTTCAACAACACGGTCAAGGGCTTGCGGGCAAAGACCGAAATCTGGTGCCATACCTGCTGGGGCAACCCGGCGCAGCAGCGCATTTTCCGCGACGTGCAGAGCTATCAGCCGACCCTGGCGGCGCTCAACGAGGTCGACGCCGATGCGATCACCTTCGAGACCTGCTCGTCGGGCCCCGGCGATTTGCCGGCGATCGGCCGCGCCATCACCGGCAAAAAAGTCGTCATCGGCGTGATCGACCATCACAGCTTGCAGATCGAACGCCCCGACCAGGTCGCCGACCTGCTGCGCGCGGCGCTGCGCCATATCCCGGCCGAGCGGCTGATCGTGTCCTCCGATTGCGGGATGGGTCGCGAAGGCATGAGCCGGCGCCACGCGCAATACAAGATGGTGGCGATGGTTCTGGGCACGAACCTCGTGCGCAAGGAGCTGGGGCTTCCCGAAGCCGAATGCCTGGCCGCCGATCCGCGCTATTCGCTGGCTCCGCCTGCCGGCTGAGAGGCCCTTTGCGCCGTCGCCCGGCGCGATCTTGCTGCCGGCGGCGCGCCAACCCAGCGGCTAGGCCCAATAGCCCGCATCGGCTCGGTCGATGCGTCGGTCTGAACGAGAAATGTGCCGAAGGTTCCGAAACACCCCCTTAACCTGAAGAATCCATTCTTCGTCCAATCCTCCGGGTCGTTCGGCTTCGTGCAGCGATAAAAAAGGACATTGACATATGGATCAGCGACCGTCGACGGCATCTGCGCAATCGAGTGCCGATTCTTGTCCGTTTCGGCTGGCTATCATCGGAGCAGGTATGGCCGCCGATATTCTACATTTACCTGCGGCTTTGGCCTCCGATCTTGTGGAGATCGTCGCGATTGTCGATCCTGCTGGCAATCGCGCCAGCGGGCTCGCGCGGCGTTACGGTTTGGATGTAGAAATCGGAGGCACGATCGATGACATCCATACGGCAATAGACGGCGTCATCATCGCCACGCCGAATAACGCCCACAAACCGGTCGCCGCCGCTTGCGCCCGTCGTGGTCTGCATTGCCTCATTGAGAAGCCTCTGGCAACGAGTACCGCCGACGGCGAAGAAATCTGCAATCTGCAGCGCGAACACAATGTGACGATCGCGGTCGGTTATGCGACCCGATTTCGCAACTCGGTCGTGCTGCTGAAGGAGCTGCTCGACGCTCGACACTTCGGGAGCATCCGCCGCTTTCATTTCCAGGAAGGTTCGGTCGGCGGCTGGGGGGCAGCCTCCGGTTTCAACCTCGATCGGGCCGCGATGGGCGGTGGCGTCCTTGTCGGCACCGGAACCCATTTTCTGGATCGCATGCTGTACTGGTTCGGCCTTCCCGAGGAATGCGAGATGGCTGATGACTCGAGCGGCGGGCCCGAGGCCCATTGCCTGGCTAGCGTTCACTATCGCCGCGCCGGCGAATGCTTCGACGGTACTATCTGCATCTTGAGGCTCTTCCATTTAAAGACCGGTCTCGTTATCGAGACAGAAGACGGCTGCGTGATCCTCGAGGGTTACGCCTCGCCGCCGGTCTTCCGACCGCGTGGCTCGCCCTCCCTCGAGATGGTTTTGCGCCCGCGGGGCACGCCTCCGTTTCCGGAGGGGGTCAGCAGTTTCCAGCTGCAGCTCGAAGATTTCGTCGCCGCCTGCCGCGGCCAGCGCAAGCCACTCGTCGATGCCGAGCAGGGGCTCGCATCTCTGCGGCTTCTGGAAAAGCTCTACGCGAATCGAACGGCGCTCGCTGAGCCGTGGCGGGGTTCGGCAGCACAATCTATGGCGTTACCGGCCAGCATTCGAACACCACCTTCGCTAAAGGTCGGCATCTTCGGAGCCTCGGGTTTCGTCGGAGCCACGTTGCTGGAGCGGTTGCGCCATCGCGGGATCGATACCGTCGCGATGATCCACACGACCGGGAATGCATGGCGCCTCGCCCGCGCCCGAACGCCGATGAAATTGGTTGATATCCGCTCGCCTTCCGAGGTCGCAGTAGCGATGCGCGGCTGTACGCACATCGTGAACTGTACCCGCGGTGACGATGCGACGATGATCGCCGGCTTGCGAAACCTTCTTGACGAAGCACGGAGACAGCAAATCCAGCGATTTGTGCATCTGAGCAGCATCGCCGTCTACGGCACGCGGCCGGGTCCGGAAGCCGCCGGTGAGGACAGCCCTGCGCGGCCAGCTTCGGGCAGCTATGGAGCGCTGAAATTGCGCCAAGATGAGCTTGTCGCGCGGGCTCACCGCAACGGGCTCAGCTGCGTGGTCCTCTGTCTGCCAAATATCAGCGGGGTCTATTCGGGCTTCGTGTGTTCTGTCATCGAGGATATTCGGGAGGGCCGGTTTGCCTTGGTCGAAGGTGGCCGGATGCCGATCAATATCGTCGACGTCGATAACGTCGTTTATGCGATAGAATTGGCGCTAGCGGCCGAGAACGCAGATGGATCGCGGATGTTCATCACAGACGGCGATGACATCACCTGGGGGCATTTCGTCGATCAGCTGCTGCCGCTGATAGAGCTTAGCGAACCGTTGCCGACGATATCGGCGGAGGCTGCCGCTACGCCCGGCGGTGAACGGCGCCGTGCTTCGGTGGGGCGTGCGCTCGTGCATCTGATGTCATCAGAAGTCAGGGGCGCACTGCGTGCCGATCCGCTTATCGAAAAATGCGAGCAATCGGCGCGGGCTCTGGTCGAATGGCTTCCAGACAGGCTCCAGGAACGGCTGCGCTCTTCGCTCGGCGGGCCGGTCAGGGTCCCGAAGGTGACAACCCAACGGCTCTTTCAATCTCGCTATATGGAGCAACAACTGCGAGGCGTGGTGCATCGCAGCCAGCGCGCTGCCCAGCTGATCGGCTATACTCCGAGGATCCAATTCGCGGACAGCATGGCCCGGTTCCGCAGCTGGTACACGGCCAGCAACGGGATTGGAAGCGAGCGTTGGCCGCTTGCGAAGCAGCTGCTCCATTAGGGCCGACACCAAATGGATTAAGCGCGTTGAACCGCGCCCTGCCACAGTGGAATGCCGGAGCAAAGCCCTATTCCCGCGGCGAATGGCGATTTAAATATGACGTGATTGTCGGGCAATGGGTCACCCGGCGCGCTCTTGCTGCCGGCGGCGCGCCAACCCAGCGGCTAGGGGTCGGGATACATTCGCCGTTTGATGGCCTTGAGCTGGGCGAGCACCTCGGGCTCGGTGATGCGGGTAAAACGCGGCACCTTTTGCCCGTCCCGCTCCGCCGGCGCGAAGAACATCCACAATGGACGCAGGTCAAACAGCCCGTCATGACGATAGGCATACGCCTCCTCGTAAAGCGGCCGATAGACTTGCATAAAGGCGTCTTCGTCGCGGCAATCGTCTTCGGTGTGGTTGCCGACGCCGTAAATGTAATAGGCGTAATTGTTCACCGGCCCGTTCGGGTCGTGTTTGAAATGGTAATAATACCCGGGCTCGGGCAGGTGGTCGGGCGGGGGTGTGTCATACGCCATCTTGCAGCCTCGCATCCCCAACAACGTGCCGCATCGGCGGGCCTGGCCGTTGTTGCCTCGGGCGATGCGACGGCGACGAAGAGGAGAGGGCGGCCGGGCCGCTGTCAAGGCCACACGCCCGGCCGCCGCGGCGGCGAACCCTGCGTCAGGCGGATTTGATCTCGATCTTTTTTGCCTGCTGCTGCGCTTCGGCCGTCTTGGGCAGTGTGATCGTCAGCACGCCCTTGGAAAAGTCGGCGGTGATCTTGTCGTGCTCGACACTTGCCGGCAGTTCGAACACTCGCTGAAACGAGCCGTAGGCGCGCTCGGAGAAATAATAGTTCTTTTCCTTTTCTTCCTTCTCCCGGCGCTTTTCGCCCTTGAGGATGAGACGGCCGTCGGAGACCGACAGCTCGACATCCTTGGCATCAAGGCCGGGCAGTTCGGCGGTGATCCGATAAGCTTTCTCATCCTCGCTCAGATCGATCGGCGGCGCCGAGAAGGGGAAGCCGCCGGCCGCGCGCCATCCCGGCTCGACCTCGAACATCCGGCGCAGCGACGGCAACCCGAAGCGGTCAAACAGCCGATCAAACTCGCTGCGGAACGAGCGCCACATATCGGGAAGGGCGGTCTCGGCCGGCGCCGCCTTTCTGACCTCAACCGGTACATCTGCCATCTCTGTCTCTATCGGCAATTGCCAAAAAGGGGGGCAGCAGGGCCCGACTGCTGATCTTTGGGGCTCGGTCGATCGGAGGCATTGATCCAGCGCAATCGCCGGTCCCGACCGGATTTGTCCTTTTTTCGCGGCGTGCAAGCCACCGGTCGGTCGGCGCGCCACGGATGCTCAACCGCGTGCCGTTGGAGCCGCGAGCGGCCGCGATCTTCGCTTGAGACCGGAAGCGGGTGTTGTAGTAATCTCGGCCCGTCTGCCCCGGTATTCGGGGCTTCCCAATGGAAGGGTCGGCCCGTGACGCATACGCTTGAACAATTCTCCGCCGATTGCCGCCGCATCCTGAAGGCGGACCCGGGCCCCGAAGGGCGCCAGAAGGTGTGCGCGCTGCTGCGCGAGCTGCTCAAAGACGAGGAATTTATTGCCGCGACGCTGACCGACGACGTGCCCGAGCGCAAGGTTCTCTATGAAGATCCCGAACTCGGCTTTTGCATTCTCGGCCACGTCCACCATGACGCCAAGGGCAGCCACCCGCACGACCACGGACCGTCATGGGCGATTTACGGCCAGGCGCGCGGCGAGACGATCATGACCGATTATTTCCCGGTCGCGCGCCCCAGCGAAGGGCGGCCCGGCCAGGCGCGGCCGGTGCGGGAATACCGGCTGACCCCGGGCATGGCCTATCTTTATAACGAAGGCGATCTGCATTCGCCGCGGCGTGACGGCCCGACCCGGCTGATCCGTATCGAAGGCAAGAATATGGAGAAAGTGAAGCGCTATCCCTACGAGCGCGTTGCCTAAAAAGGCGCGCGGCCAAAACCGCCGGCGCTGTTGAACGGTCGACCATTTTTGCATTTCCGGGTGTCGCAGCCTTAGGGGCATGCTCGCTCGCGAGGCGCCGGCGGCAACCCTGTGGGAGGTGCGGTCGGCCGTTATTGCAAGGCAGCGCGGCGGCGCGATGGGTCGCGCGCCTGCTTATCGGATTGGGTTTACGCGCTTCTCGGAACCCCCTTCGCCGCCAGGGGACGCCGCTCCCCCTGGCATCTTTTTCGGGCTGGGCTTTGTTACGGGCGGATTGTTCGTCGGCCAAGCGGCCCTTTGGTTCGACCGGCTGCGCTATGTCCGCCGATGACCGGCCCGGGCGACGCCTGTCTTGGACCGTATTTGTCAAGCGGGTATGGCGATCGAGAGCGGACCTTGCCTTCTCGCGATGGGTTCAATCAAACAATGTCGCCAGCCGCTGCTTGATGTTGTCGGCGATGTACAGGGCCAAGGCCTGGATCGTACAGGTCGGGTTGACCCCGCCCGAGGTGACCCAGATGCTGCCATCGACGATAAACAGGTTTTTGACGTCGTGGCAGCGCCCCCACGCGTTGACCACCGACCGCTCCGGATCGAGGCCCATCCGCGCCGTGCCCAACAGGTGACCGGGGCTGTTCAGCACCCGCGAGGCGGCGATGTTGTTGGCCCCGGCCGCCGCCAGAATCTCCGAGGCGCGGGCAATGCCGTGTTCCATCATGCGCCGCGTGTTCTCGCCGATCGTGTAATCGATCCTTGGCGCGGGGATGCCGTGACTGTCCTTTAGCACCGGGTCGAGGGTGACGCGATTGTGCTCCTCGGGCAGATCCTCGCAGGCGACGCCGATCATCAGGCGACGGTATAACAGCGTGCGATAGACGCGGTGATGGTCCTTGCCCCATGGCAGGCGGCCGGCCGCGGCGCTGGTGATCGCCTCGTTGGCGGGGCCGGTCCCGCGGCTGAATTGCAGCGTATAGCCGCGCACAAAGCCGCGCGCCGGGTCGGTCTCGTAGAATTCCTTGCTCCACATCACGGTCTGTGGCCCGCGGTCGCCGTCGAGCTCCTCGTCGACATAGCCGATGACCTGCGGCCAGGGATGCAGCATCAGGTTCTTGCCGACCAGTCCCGACGAATTGGCGAGGCCATTGGGAAAGCGGGCCGAGGCTGAATTCAGCAGCAAGCGGGGCGTGCCGATGCCGTTCGCCGCCACGATAACGATCTCAGCCGGCTGGAACCGCTCCATGCCCTGGGCATCGTAATAGACGACGCCCGATGCCATGCCGCGCCCGTCGGTGGTGATCTCGCGCACGCGGCAGCGGGTGCGCAGCTCAACCCGGGCGCGCAAGGCATGCGGCCAATAGGTGATGTCGACGCTGGCCTTGGCGCATTGCGCGCAACCCGGCGTGCAATGGCCGAGATTGACGCATTTGGCGCGGCCCTCATACTCGGTCGTTGCCACCGCCACCTCTGACGGCCACCAGTGCCAGCCCAGCCGGTTCATCGCCCGCGCATAGCGCGTCCCGGTTCTGCCCAGCGGCACCGGTGGCAGCGTCGGCCGATGCGGCGGGTAGGCGGGATCGCCGGCAAGGCCGGCGACCCCGGTCATGCGGTCGTTCTCGGCAAAATACGGTTCGAGCGTCCAATAATCGATCGGCCAGTCATCGGCGACCCCGTCGAGCGTCTTGACCCGAAAGTCGGATGGATGCAATCGCGGGTAATGCGCGGTGAACAGGATCGTGCCGCTGCCGACGCCGTTGAAATTGGCAATCTTCATTGCCGAGTTGTCGTCGTTGATCGGGTAGTCGGTGTCGCGCGCCCGGCGGTTGGGGCTGATGTCAAAATCGGCGTAGCGGCGCGCCTCCCAGTCGCGGCCGTTGCTGGGGAAATCGCTCGGTTTGATCCAGTCGCCCTGTTCGAGGCACAGGATCCGCATGCGCGTTTCGGCCAGGCTCCAGGCGACCGCGGCGCCCGATGCACCGGCGCCGATGATCAGCACATCGACGGTCTCGTCGCGCGGCCGGGCGGTATCGGGAGTGTCGTCGGCGGCCACGTCACTTCCCTCTCTGGTCGCGGTCGCGCCACATTGGCGGCCGGCTGCGCACCGCGTCGAGCAGGGACCAGTCGCCCGGCTCCAAATCATGGCCCTTGGGGTAGGGCGGCCGCGGTTCGCGGCCGAGCGCGCGCATGACGCGGTGGTCGCGGTAGTAGCATTGCAACATCACCCGTCCGAGCGCGGCGATGGCCGGCTCGTCGCGGCCGAGCAAGGCCATTGCCGCGGCCGCGGCGGTTGCGCGGTCGAGGCCGGCGAAGTCGCCGCCCGCGATGTCGCGCAGCAACCCCAGCGCTTCGCGCACCGCGTTCGTGTCGCGCCCCAGGGAGCCCACGATATCGGCAAAAATGACCGCGTCGTCGGCGCCCGGCACGCCATATTCGGCGCTGGCGGGAACCGCGATCGCGGCCAGCCGGTTGAGCTCGCGCAGTTCGGCGCGCGTCAGACCGGTCGAGGAATATTCGCCCGTACTCATCGGCCGCTATCGTGAAGCGAGGCTCACCGCCGCGCAATGACGAAAAGCGCGCGGGGCCGGGTCCGCCGCCGGCGCCGCCGCTAGGTAAAATCCCTTAGGAGCAATCCGGATTTCGGCGGCCGGCGCGGCTGGCGATGCTGCCCCGGTCACCAATGTCAGGGAGCCCGTCATGTACCGGCAAATCGGCGCCAGCGGAAGTTTCGGCGGTCACGGCCGGTTGGCCGCGGCCGATCTCGCGGTCGCCCAATCCGGCCAGCTCGACGCGTTGCTGGCAATCGAGCGCCTCGCGCTGCGGCTCAATTATGCCCGCAACCAGGAAATCTACGCCGAAGGCGACCCCGGCGGATATTGGTACAAAGTGGTCTCCGGAGCTGTTCGCGTCTTCAAGTTTCTTGCTGACGGCCGCCGTTACCTCGCCCAATTTTGCTTTGCCGGCGATTGTTTTGGCTTCGAGGGTACGGATGAACGGTTGTTCTCGGCCGAAGCGGTCAGCAATGCGGTCGTGCTGCGCCTGCCGCGCCATGCGACCGAACGGCTCGTCGACCAGAATCCGGCGGCGGCGCGCGCCTTGCGCGAGACGATGCTGCGCGATCTCGCCAATGCCTATGGCCGCATGCTGCGGCTCGGGAGGATGACCGCCGCGGCGCGCGTGGCCGCGTTTTTGATCGAAATGGCCGAGCGAAGCGACCGGCGCAAAAAGCTCGATCTGCCAATGCCGCGCAACGATATTGCCGATTATCTCGGTCTGACGATCGAGACCGTGTGCCGCGTGCTTTCCTCGTTCAAGCGCAACGGCATCATTGCCATTCCCAGTGCGCACTCGATCGAGATCTGTGACCGGCGGGCGCTCGACCTGGCGGCCGACACCTGATCGAGCGGCATACGGGGCGCCGGCGGCCCGGCGGCAATGCCGGGCAATTATCGGCGGAGCCTCGGCACATGACGCAGCCGCCGGGCGATCGACGGGTTTTGGGATGAGCGGCGGGCGCGCCGCCATCCCCCGATCGGCGGG
>JAJPIH010000399.1 GCA_021324875.1 Alphaproteobacteria bacterium | reverse complement strand
AGCGGGCGCGAACGAGCCGCAACGCGCGGCTCGCAACGCCATTCTGCGCCTCGCCGAAGAGACAGGAATCGACCTTTCATCGGATCAGACACCGCCAAGTCCGGCTGGTCGGGCCGGCCGGGGCCGGCGCGCATCCGCGACCCCAACGACCAAACCGATGGAGCAGATGCTGTGGGATGCGGCCTGCTCGATCCGCGGCGAGAAGGACGCGGCCAAGTTCAAGGACTTCCTGCTGCCGCTGCTGTTCCTGAAGCGGCTGTCCGACGTGTTCGACGACGAAATCGAGCGGCTGGCCGAGGAGTATGGCGACCGCGACACGGCGCTGGAGATCGCCGAGGCCGACCACGACCTGTTGCGCTTCTACTTGCCTGCCGAGGCGCGCTGGGCGGTTATCAGCGGACGCCAGCAATTCGAGTGGCCTAATGACGAGCAGGGCCGCAGCACCCGCCCAAGGGACATCGGCGAGCATCTGACCAAGGCGGTGCGCGCCGTCGTTCGGCACAACCCGTCCTTGTCGGGCGTCATCGATGCCGTCGATTTCGCCGCCGAGCGCAACGGCGAGCGCGACATCAACCCGGCCAAACTGCGCGAGGTCGTCGAGACCTTCACCGATCCGCGCTACCGGCTCGGCCTCGCCGATGTGCAGCCCGATTTCCTCGGCCGCGCCTACGAATACCTATTGCGGAAATTCGCCGAGGGGTCGGGGCAGAGCGCCGGCGAATTCTTCACCCCGACCGAGGTCGGCTTTCTGATGGCGCACATCATGCGCCCGAAACCCGGCGAGGAATGCCACGACTACGCCTGCGGCTCGGCCGGCCTCTTGGTCAAGCTTCAGCTCGTCGCCCGCGAGCTCGACCCGACGAGCCGCGTGCCGCTCAAGCTCTACGGCCAGGAATTGACCGCCGAGAGCTACGCCATGGCACAGATGAACGCGATCATCCACGACATGAGTGTCGAGATCGCGCGCGGCGACACGATGATCAATCCGAAATTCAAGACCGCGGACAGCAAGATCCGCACCTACGACATCGTCGTCGCCAACCCGATGTGGAACCAGCCGTTCAACCCCGACATCTTTTCGGACGACCCGTTCGACCGCTTCCGCATGCAGGGCGGCGTCACCACCGGCAAAGGCGATTGGGCCTGGTTGCAGCACACGCTTTCCTGCCTCGGCGAGCGCGGCCGGGCGGCGGTCGTGCTCGACACCGGTGCTGTGACGCGCGGCTCCGGCTCGAAAAACGAGGACCGCGAGCGCAACATTAGGAAATGGTTTGTCGATCATGACCTGATCGACGGCGTGATCCTGCTCCCCGACAATCTGTTCTACAACACGTCAGCGGCCTGCGTGATCGTCGTGCTCTCGAAGCGCAAGCCGGCTTCGCGCAAGGACAGGATCGTCCTGCTCAACGCCAGCCGCCGGGTGGCGAAGGGGCGGCCGAAAAACTTCATCCCCGAAGCCGACATCCGCCCGCTCGCCGCCGCCTTTCTGAAAGGCGAGCCGGTCGCTGGAGAAATCGCGGTCATCACCCGGCAGCAGGCCGAGGACGCCGACTACAACCTCAGCCCGAGCCGCTGGGTGGGACAATCAAGTTCCACGGAAGTCGGCTCGATCAGCGCCCTCGTTCGCGAATTGATGGCTTTGGACGGTGAAGCGCATCGCTTGTCAGCGAAGATTTCGGCGCTATTGGCAGGGGTAGTTGATGAGCCTGCTTGAAAACGATCTCGCTGGCAGAGAATGGATTCGCGTCGGCGACTGTTACCACGTGACAAAGAAACCCCGCGAACTCGACCGCTTCGCGGTAGCCGAGATTCCGTTCGCCGCCATGGATGCAATCCCTCAGGACGGCACCTACTCGGCGATGTTCACCGCGAAGCCTCCGGGCGCAATCGCGAGCGGCACCTACTTTGAACGTGGCGATCTTCTCGTCGCGAAGATCACGCCGTCTTTCGAGAACGGAAAACAGGCCCTGGCACTCGATATGTCAGCTCCGTTCGGATACGCGACCACCGAGGTGATCCCGCTGCATCCTCGAGAGGCTCGGCACGACCCTAGATTGCTCTTCTTCTATTTGCTGCATCCCGATGTTCGCCATCATGTCGCTGAGCGGATGGAAGGCACGACAGGGCGGCAGCGGGTCCCGGAGAACGTGCTTCTCGATCTGCCGATGCCGGCATTCGATGCAGACGAACAGACCGGAATCGCTGATGCGCTCGAAGCAATTCGGCGAGCCTCTGCTGCCGAAAGTGAATGCGAGAAGACCGCTTACGGGCTAAAGCGCGCGGCGATGCGGGAATTGTTCACGCGCGGGCTCAAGAGCGAGGCGCAGAAGGAGACCGAGATCGGCCCGGTGCCGGAGAGTTGGCAAATCGTCGCTCTCGACGAATGCTCCTTAGTCCAAACCGGCGCGGCCAAGGGGCGGAAGTTTGGCGATGCTGAGGTTGTGGAGACACCCTACCTGCGCGTTGCGAATGTTCAGGATGGTCGGCTTGATCTGACCGAGGTGAAAACCATCCGCATTCGCCGGGCAGAGATCGAGCGCTATCGCCTCCACAACGACGATGTCGTCCTCACCGAAGGGGGTGATTTCGACAAGCTTGGCCGGGGCTTCATTTGGCGAGGGCAACTCGCCCTCTGTATTCACCAAAATCATGTGTTCGCTGTGCGGACTGATCGGGATCGGCTTTTGCCGGAATTTTTCGCGTATCAGGCGCAGTGCCCCTATGGCAAAGCTTATTTTCTGAAGGTCGCACACAAGACGACCAATCTAGCCTGCATCAATAGCACGAAGCTGAAAGCGTTTCCGGTACTGCTTCCAACCCTCCCGGAGCAGCGCGAAATTGTCGCCATTCTCGACGCGATCGACCGCAAGATCGAATTGCACCGCAAAAAGCGCGCGGTGCTCGACGAATTGTTCAAGGCGCTATTGCACAAATTGATGACCGGCGAGATCCGGGTCGCCGATCTCAACCTGTCAGCGCTCGATCACCCCGCTGCGGGGTCAACCGTGATTCCCGCGCAAGCGGGAATCCAGGGGCCCGTCGCAGAAGCGGTTGCCCTGGACCCCCGCCTTCGCGGGGGTGACGAAAACGACGTGGAAGCGGCGCAATGAGAGGGCTCGGCGCCCCCATATTACGGCGACACGCAGAGGCCGAGGGAGACTCATCATGTCGGTGACGATCGATCTGCCGCCGGAGATCGAGGAGAGCCTCAAGGCACAGGCCGAGGCGCGGGGGATGCCCCTCGCCGACCACCTGCGCCAGGTTCTCGAAGCGCATGCCGGCGCTTCTAAGACACGGCGTAAAGCGCTTGAGGACCGGATCAAGAGCTGGCGCGACGTTTCGGAGTTGCCCGAGACAAAGCCGCTCTCGGACGAGGCGGTCAGCCGCGAAAGCATCTACAACGAACGCGAGGCGGATGGCGCGCTCGCGGTCGAGCTCCTGGCGCTCGGCCGGGATTGCGCCGCAAGGCTGAAGGAGCCGTGGAAGAGCGCCGCCCATGCCGCACTACTCTATGACGAGCGCGGCCACCGAAGGTGATGCCAACTCTGGAGAACCCAATGTCCGTGACAATCGACCTCCCCGCCGACATCGAGGCAAAGCTCACCGAGCAGGCTGCGAAAGCCGGCGTGCCCCTGGGGCAACATCTGCGCCGCATGATCGAACAATATGTCGATGTCCCGCTGCCTTCGCCCAAAACGCCGGCGGAACGCGCGAGGCACTGGCGCGAGTCGGTGGCGAACCTGCCCGATACAACGCCGCTCTCCGATGAAGCGATGAGCCGCGAGAGCATGTACGGCGACCGGGGGTGAGCATTCTCGTCGATACCAATGTGCTGCTCCGGCGAGTTCAACGCGCGCATGACACGCACACCGTCGCCGTGGAGAGTGTTGCGCGCCTGCTCGCTGCCGGTGAGCCGGTGTATTTCACCCCGCAAAACATCGCGGAGTTCTGGAACGTCACAACGCGCCCCGTCGCGCAGAATGGATTAGGGTTGTCGTTGCAAGCCGTGCGGGCCGCGGTTGCCGATATCGAGCAGGATTTGATCCTGCTGCCGGACGCGCCGTCGCTATACGAGGAATGGAAGAGCCTTGTCGTCCGGCACGGGGTCGTCGGTGTCAAAGTGCATGACGCGCGCCTTGTCGCGGCGATGAACGTGCACGGGGTGCGCCGGCTGCTGACGTTCAACGCCGGCGATTTCGCCCGCTACGACATCGCGGTCGTGCAGCCGGCTGCGGTGGTATCTGCGCCATGAGTGAATTGAAGATCAGCGAGGCGGGGTCGGTGCAGTTTCCGATGGTGGCGCATGCCGCCGCGATCGGCTGGACCGCGATCCCGCCGGAGGTAGCAAAGCAGAAGCGCGGCGGCGAGGACGGCATGTTGTTCCGCGACGAACTGGAAGACGCGCTCGCCCGGTTCAATCCGTGGCTTTCTGCCGACGCGGTCCGGCAACTCATCGAGAAATTGGAGGCGGTCCCGCCAACGGTCGAAGGCAACCGCGACATGCTGGCGTGGTTGCGCGGCGAGCGGCAATGGTACGACGAGGCCGAAAACCGTCACCGCCACATCCAGCTCGTCGATTTCGACGCGCCGGCCGCCAACGTCTTTCATGTCACCTGGGAGTGGCGGCTGAAGCCGCCGGCCCGCAAGGGCAACCGCGCGGATGTGATGTTCGTCGTCAACGGCGTGCCGGTCTGCGTCGTCGAGCACAAGAACCCGAAGGACGGCGGCGCCATCGAGCGCGGCATCACGCAATTGCGCCGCTACGAAAAGGAGACGCCCGAGCTATTGGGTGCGCCGCAGCTGTTCAATGTCACCCATCTGCTCGATTACTGGTATGGCGTCACCTGGAACGCCAACCGGCGGTTTCTGGCGCGCTGGAAGCAGGAGCGCGAGGAAACCTACAAATTCGCGGTGCAATCGTTTTTCGAGCCGACCGACTTCCTGCGCACCTTGCAGCACTGGATTCTGTTCTATGTCGAGGACGGCGAGACGCGCAAATCCGTGCTGCGGCAGCACCAGCGCATCGCGATCGACAAGATCGTCGCGCGCTGCGAGGACCCGAACAAAAAGCGCGGCCTCGTCTGGCACACCCAGGGCTCGGGCAAGACCTTCACCTTGCTGATGGCGGCGCGGCTGATCCTGGAGGACAAGCAGCGCTTCCAAAACGCGACCGTGATCCTTGTCGTCGATCGCATCGAGCTGGAAGGGCAGCTCAAGGGCTGGGTGGAAAAGCTGCTCGGCGAGATGCAGCAGCAGGACATCCCGGTGTGGCGAGCGAACTCTCGCGCCGAGGTTCAAGACCTGCTGAAAACCGACAAGCGCGGCCTGATCCTCTCGATGATCCACAAATTCGAGGGGATCGATAGGAACGCGAACACGCGGGCCAACATCTACGTCTTTATCGACGAGGCGCACCGGTCGGTCGCCAAGGACCTCGGCACCTACATGATGGCGGCGGTGCCGAAGGCGACGATCATCGGCTTCACCGGCACGCCGATCGCCAAGACCGCACAAGGCGAGGGCACGTTCAAAATCTTCGGCATCGACGATCCGCAAGGCTATCTCGACAAATACTCGATCCGCGAATCGATTGAGGACGAGACGACATTGCCGCTCCGCCACACGATGGCACCGAGCGATATGACCGTACCGGCCGACCGGCTCGACAAGGAATTCTTTAGCCTGGCCGAGGCCGAGGGCGTCACCGATATCGACGAACTGAACCGCGTGCTCGACCGCGCGGTGGGACTGCGCACCTTTTTGACCGCCGACGATCGGGTCGAGAAGATGGCGGCGTTCGTCGCCGAACATTTCAAGGAAAGCGTATTGCCGCTCGGCTACAAGGCGTTTTTGGTCGGGGTCAACCGCGAGGCCTGCGCCAAGTACAAGCGCGCGCTCGACAAATTGCTGCCGCCCGAATGGTCGGAAGCCGTCTATACCGAGAACGCGGCCGATGTGATCGACCGGCCTCTCGTCGCCGAGCTTCAGCTGTCGCCCGAGCGCGAGAGCGACGTGCGGCTGGTGTTCAAAAAGCCGACTGAGAACCCGAAGATCCTCATCGTCACCGACAAATTGCTGACCGGCTACGACGCGCCGCTGCTCTACTGCATGTATCTCGACAAGCCGATGCGCGACCATGTGCTGCTGCAGGCCATCGCGCGCGT
>JAJPIH010000269.1 GCA_021324875.1 Alphaproteobacteria bacterium | reverse complement strand
AGCTATGCGCTGGCTCTGCTCGGTGCCCTCTACCATCGCGAGCGCACCGGCGAGGGCCAGTGGATCGACGCCTCTCAATGCGAAGCCGGCATCTTCTTGACCGGTGCGGCGATCCTCGATTGGTCGGCCAATGGCCGCGAATGGCGCCGCTACGGGAACCGCTCACCGTACAAGCCGGCCGCACCGCACGGCGCCTATCGCTGCGCCGGCGGCGACCGCTGGATTGCGATCGCCTGCTTTAGCGAGGGCGAGTGGCAGGCCTTGGCTGCCGTCGCCGGCCGTCGCGACTGGCTCGAAGACCCGCGTTTTGCCACGCTCGAACAGCGGCTGCGGCACCAGGACGCGCTCGATCAGGCGGTCGAGGGCTGGACGCGCGGCGAGGAGCGCTATGATTGCATGATCAAATTGCAAAACGCCGGGGTGCCGGCCGGGGTCTGCCAGAATGCCGAAGATCGCTGCGATACCGACCCGCAATTACGCCACTTGAAATGGCTGACCGAGGTCACCGGCACCAAGATCGGCACTTGGCCGATCTATGAATTGCCGATGAAATTGTCCAAGACTCCCGCCTATATCGGCGGCCCCACCAATCGCGGCGCGCCTTGCTATGGCGAGGACAATATGTGGGTGTTCACCGAGCTTCTCGGGCGCACACCGGCCGAGGTCGAGCAGCTCGCCGCCGAAGGCGTCATCTGAGACGGCGCCGGCCCATGCCGGGCCGCCCCCGACCGCTGTCGCGGCCTCCCCCTCGCCGCCACCCGGCGGGCTCGGCGCATGCCTCAGGCCGCAGATCGGGTTTCGTGCTGCCCCGCGCGGCGCTGCCGCCGCCCGGCGAGCGGGCGGGTGACCTCGGCGAGCCAGCGCGCCGTGTCGGCATCGACGAGCGGCGTCAGTTCCTCCCGCACCCGCGCGTGGTAGGCGTCGAGCCATTCGATCTCCTCGTCATCGAGCATTGACGGCTCGATCAGGTTGCGGTCGATCGGCGCCAGGGTCAGCGTCTCGAAGCCCAGCATCTCGCGCTCGCCGCCCTCGGCGACGACCGGCTGAACCAGCACCAGATTCTCGATGCGGATGCCATAGGCGCCGGTCTTGTAATAGCCGGGTTCGTTCGAAACGATCATGCCGGGCAGCAGCGGCTGGCTGTTCGGAGCCTTCGAAATGCGCTGCGGGCCTTCGTGGCCCCCGAGATAGCTGCCGACGCCGTGGCCGGTGCCGTGATCGTAATCGAGCCCCTTCCGCCACAAGCTGCGCCGGGCGAGGGCGTCGAGCTGGGTACCGGTGGTGCCCCGCGGGAAGCGCGCCAGGGCGAGCGCAATATGACCTTTCAGCACCCGGGTGAACCGGTCGCGCATCTCGGCGGTCGGTTCGCCGATCGCAACGGTTCGGGTTACGTCGGTGGTGCCGTCGAGATATTGCGCTCCTGAATCGAGCAGGTAGAGCGTACCCGGCTCGAGCCGTTTTTCGCTCTGCGCCGTGGCCCGGTAATGGACAATGGCGCCGTTCGACCCGGCCCCCGAAATCGTCGGAAAACTTAAATCGCGGAAATGTTCGCCTTCGCGGCGCAACGCTTCGAGCCGATCGATGGCGGCGATCTCGCCGAGACCGCCCTGCGGCGCCACCTGTGCCAGCCACGCCAGAAAGCGGGTCAACGCCGCGCCATCGCGGCGATGGGCGGCGCGGGTGCCGGCAATTTCGAACGGGTTCTTGCACGCTTTCGGCAGCAGGCAGGGGTCGGCGGCGCGGTGGATGACGGCGCCCGCACGCTCGAGCCGGTCAAAGATCCATGAGGCGGCGGTCGCCGGATCGACCCGGACCGGACCGCCGGCCGCGGCCAAGGCATCGAGTGCCGGGCCCAATTCTTCCGGCGGCTGGACCGTCACAGCGTTGCCGAGATGGCGGTCGAGGCCGGGGGTGAGTTTGCGCCGGTCGATAAACAGCGCGACGCTGGCATCGGCGCGCAGGATCGCGAAAGACAGCGGCAACGGCGTGTGCGGCACGTCGCCGCCGCGGATATTGAGCAGCCAGGCGACCGATTCCGGCATCGTCAGCACCGCCGCTTGCGTCCCGTCCTCGGCCAGCGCGCGGGCCAACCGCTCCCGCTTGGATTGGGCGCTCTCGCCGGCAAAAACTTCGGGATGCGCGACAACCGGGGCCAGCGGCGCGGCCGGCTGGTCCGTCCACACCCGATCGACCGGGTTGCTCTCGACCGCCCGCAAAACCGCCCCGGCCTTGTCGGCGGCCATGCGCAGCCGCTCGACGTCCTGCGGCGTGTGCAGCCACGGGTCATAGCCCAGGACCTCGCCCCGCTTCAGCGCCGTAACCAGCCAGCGCGGCGGCGGCTCTTCGATCAGGTGGTGGATCTCGAACAGCCCGCCATCAACCTGCTGCGCCGCCTGCAGGGTATAGCGTCCGTCGACAAACAGGGCGGCACGTTGGCGCAGCACCACCGCCACCCCGGCCGAGCCGGTAAAGCCGGTCAGCCAGGCCAGCCGCTGGCCGCGCGGCGGCACATATTCGCCCTGATGTTCGTCCGAGCGCGGCACGACAAACCCGTCGAGGCCGCGCTCGACCAACTCGGCGCGCAGCCCTGCCAGGCGCGCGGGGCGCGGCAACCGGGCGAAATCGGCGTCCGACAGGCCGTCGCTGTATGCGGCGCGGAGCTCCGCATAAAAATTGTCGAGAGCTGCGGCCAATGGCGGCGGCATCGGGTCGGCCACCAACCGGTGCCAGCCGCCGCCCATTTCGGCCGGGGCGCCAAGGACGCCGCGCAGCAGCGCTTCGAGGCCGGGCGGATCGTAGACCGAGCCCGCTGCGCGCAAGAGTGCGGCCAGATGCTGGCGGCCGGCCGCCGGTTCACTTTTTGTCATCGTCTCTTCCCCGTCACCTGCGGCCGCTATTCAGAACCGCGACATAGCAGATTTGCAACCACTTCCCTGGCATCGGCCGGTTTCTGTACTATCTTTTTTGCAGTGCAGCAAAAGCTGACGCACAGGAGTCTCTCGATGTCGATACTCAATCTCTTTATGGCGATCGGTCGCGCCTTTGCCGAGCGGCGGCGGCGGCAGCGCGCCTATGCCGAGCTGATGGCGCTCGACGATCGCTCGCTCGCCGATATCGGTCTGCATCGTTCGCAGATCCGGGCGCTGGTCGAGGGCGACCTCGCCCGCGCCGAGGAGCGCGCCGCGGCCGATGAAGCAATCTCCTACTGGCCGGCGCAAGCCCGCCTGATCGGCGCCACCGGCCGCCCCAATCTGTGAGCGGCGTCTCAATTGCCGACCGCGCCGCAAGATGGTCGGCAGCCGGCGCGCAGCACCAGGGTGGACCAGCCGTCGATCACGAACCGGCGTTCGAGCGCAAGGCCGAGGCGCAGATGCGGCGCCAGCACGATGCGCTCTTGTCCGCGCAACAACCCCGACAGCACCGCCCGGCCGCCCGGCGCCAGAACGCGTGCCAGATCGCGCGCCATCAGCGCCAGCGGCCGCGCCAGAATATTGGCCAGCACGAGGTCGTAAGCCCGGGCCGGCAACGGCGGAGTACGATAACCCTTCGCTGGCTTGACCCGAACCAGCCCGGCCACGCCGTTATGCGCCGCATTGTAGCGGGCGAGGCTCACCGCGCCCTGGTCAATATCGCCGGCAAGCACCGGCCGCCGCAGCAGCTTTGCCGCCGCGATCGCGAGGATCCCGGTGCCGGTGCCGATGTCGAGCGGCCGGCGGATGCGGCGGCGGCGCGCAATTTCTTCAAGGGCGGCCAGACAGCCTCGGGTCGAGGGATGCTCGCCCGTGCCAAACGCGGTTGCGGCATCGAGAACGATGCCGATCGCTCCGGGCGGCACCGCCGCCGGACAATGCGACCCGCGGACAAAAAAGCGGCCGATGCGCAGCGGCGGAAACGCCTGTTGGTTCTCGGCAAGCCAATCGCGCCGGGCGAGTTTTTCTTCGCCGAGATCAAGCAATTCGCCGCCATTGGCAATAGCGGCTAGCGCCAATTGCGCGGCCAATGCCGGGGTCAGTCGCCGCCCCTCGCCATAGGCGTCGAGCCGCCACTCGCGGCCGGGGGTTTCAAATGCGGCGACTGCCTGGGCGGCGGCATCGAGCAGCGCCAACACCGCTTCGGCGGCTTCGACGCCGACGACGCGTGCCGAAAGCCGATAAACCGCGCCACTCATCCGCGCCGCCTGGCCATCATCTCCTCATCCCACCTCGGGCAGATAGTCGGCGCCGATCAGATTGTCGAATTTGGTCGTCTCCGCCTCGAAACGCAGCTTGACCGTGCCGATCGGACCGTGCCGCTGTTTGGCGATCAGGATCTCGGCGGTCGCTTCGACTTCCCGCAAGCGCTTGTGCCAGCGCTCATAACGATCGTTGTATTTTTCATCGGTTTCATCGGGGCGACGCGTCGGTTCGCCGCGCGCAAGGTAATATTCCTCGCGGAAAATGAACATGACAACATCGGCGTCCTGTTCGATCGACCCCGATTCGCGCAGATCGGCGAGCATCGGGCGCTTGTCTTCGCGCGCTTCGACCGCCCGCGACAGCTGCGAGAGTGCCAGCACCGGGACGTTCAGCTCCTTGGCCAAAGCCTTGAGCCCGCGGCTGATGTCGGAGATTTCCTGGACCCGGTTTTCGAGCGTCCGCACCTGCATCGAAGGCCGCAGCAGCTGCAGGTAATCGACGATGATCAAACCCAGCCCCTGCTGGCGCATCAGCCGCCGCGCCCGCGTGCGCAACGCCGTCACGCTCAGCGCCGGGGTATCGTCGATAAACAGCTTCAGCGATTGCAATTGATGGCTCGCCTGCAAAAAGCGGTCGAAATCTTCCCGGCCGACATCGCCGCGGCGGATGCGGTCGGCGCTAACCTCGGAGACTTCGGCGAGGATCCGCGTTGCCAGCTGCTCGGCCGACATTTCCAGCGAAAAGAACCCGACCACGGCGCCATCTTCGGCCACGCTCCGACCGTCGGGGCCGGCCGCCGGTTTGTAGGCGCGCACCGCGTTGAAGGCGATATTGGTGGCGAGCGCCGTCTTGCCCATCGACGGGCGGCCGGCGAGGATCACCAGATCCGAGGGATGCAGGCCGCCGAGCTTTTTGTCGAGATCGATAAAGCCGGTGGCCACACCGACGGTGCGGCCGCCTTTTTTGAACGCCGCCTCGGCCGCGTCGATGGCGCTGGTCATGGCCGCGCTGAACGCGCGAAACCCGCCCTCGCTCTGGCCGGCCGTGGCAAGGTCGAACAGCTTTTTTTCGGCGCGCTCGATCTGGGCGGGCGCCGGATCGTCGAGATCCTGGCGGCACGCGTCGTTGACGATGTCCTCGCCGATCGCGATCAGCTGTCGCCGGAGAAACAGGTCATAGACGTGGCGCCCATAATCCTCGGCGTTGATGATCGTGACCGCGGCGCTGGCGAGCCGCGCCAGATATTGCGCGCCGCCGATCTCGGCCAGGGCTCCGTCCTGGTCGAACAAGTTTTTGAGGGTCACCGGATTGGCGATCTGGCCGCGCTCGACCAGTTTGCCGATCGCGGCATAAATGCGGCCGTGAACGGCATTGCCGAAATGCTCGGGCAGCAGGAATTCGCAGACCCGCGTATAGGCGGCGTTGCTGATCAGCAATGCGCCAAGCAGCGCCTGCTCGGCCTCGTTGTTATAGGGCGGGAGGCGAACCGGGGCGGGGTCGCTCTCGCGCAGCGGTGTGATCCGCGGCGTGCTGGTTTCCATGGCGCCAAGGCTAGCACCGGCCCCGCCGCCCGATGATGACTGGAAGCATCCACACCCTGTGGAACCTGGGGGTCTTAGGCTGCTGCTTGCGCCGCCTCGCTGTGCGCGCGCTCCCAGTCGAAGATGTAGTCGCGGGTGAGCGGCACAGCCTCGAGCGATTTTGCCATCTGCATCTGGATGACCATCAGCCCGCCGCGGCGGAAGGCCATTTCGGAGCCGACCAGATACATCTCCCACATACGGCAAAAGCGCTCGTCATAAAGCGCGGCGATGCGCGCCCGGTTTTGTTCGAAGCGACGCCGCCAAAGGCGCAAGGTGCGCGCATAGTGGAGTCTGAGAATCTCGATGTCGGTGATCCATAGCCGCTGCCGCTCGACGATCGGGACGACCTCCGACAGCGCCGGGACATAGCCGCCGGGAAAGATGTATTTGCGGATCCACGGGCTGGTGGCTCCCGGACCGTCCATGCGCCCGATCGAATGCAGCAGCGCCACCCCATCCGCCGCCAGCAACGATTTCACCTTGGCGAAAAACGCGCGGTAATGGTTGACCCCGACATGCTCGAACATGCCAACCGACACGATCCGGTCGTAGCGCCCGGTCTCTTCGCGATAATCGCGCAGATAAAAGCGCACGCGGTCGGCCAGCCCGGCGGCGGCGGCGCGACGCGTGGCGACCTTGTGTTGTTCGGCCGAGAGGGTGAGACCGGTCACATCGGCCCCGCACTCGTCGGCCAGAAACAAGGCCAGCCCGCCCCAGCCCGAACCGATGTCGAGCACTTTGTGT
>JAJPIH010000021.1 GCA_021324875.1 Alphaproteobacteria bacterium | reverse complement strand
TACGGCAACGGGGTTGCGATCTTTACCCGCGATGGCGATGCGGCGCGGGAATTCGCCAACCGCGTCCAGATCGGCATGGTCGGCATCAATGTGCCGATCCCGGTGCCGATGGCCTTCCACAGTTTTGGCGGTTGGAAGCGGTCGTTGTTTGGCGACATGGCGGTCTATGGCCCCGAGGGGGTGCGGTTTTACACGCATCTGAAGACGATGACCGCGCGCTGGCCGGCCGGCATCCGCGCCGGCGCCGAATATGTGATGCCGACGATGCGCTAACCCTCGATACCCAGAACGCCGGGCGGGCTTGCCGCGGCCGGCGCCTCGGGCGTCGGTCCCGCGGCGGCGCCGCCGCGCTGTGCAGTGCGCGGGCCGAAGACGGTGTCGAGGATCGCCTCGTCGGGATTGGGCAATTCGACACCCAATGCCCGGTCGAGCAGGTTGCGCAACCGCGCGAGCTTGCTTTCCCCCGCCAGCGACGGATCGAGGCAAACCGCATAGGCCGCTTGCACATGGTCGCGAAGCGCCGCCGCATAAGCGGCTTCGCGGCGGTAGGCGGCGCTGACCTCGCGCAGATGCGCCTCGGTAATCCGACGCAGCGCCGGGCCCACCAGCAGCACCCGGGTGAGCCAATAGAACAGCGCACAGGCCGCCGCCACCCAGACGATGTTGTTGACCCATTGCCCGAGGCGGAACGATCGGCCCGGCGCCAGAACCTGTCCCAGTTCGAGGATCGTGGCGTAGAGCGCGAGCAGGGCTGCGACCCGGATCAGGTGCCGGCCGATCGAAACGACCAGATAATGCAGCCTGGCGTTCGTGTCGCGCCACAAGGGCGGGCGCCGGCGGTCGGCCAGCGCCAGCAGCACTGCGCCCACGGCAAAACAGCCGCCTTGCACCGGTGCAGACCGCAAATCGATGCCGCCAAATTCGGGCATCGGCAGCCACATGACCAGCATGACCACCACGAGCCATGCCAAGGCGGAGGCGCGCCACGCCCGCTTCCCGCCGTCCGACATGTCGCGCTCCTGCGCTGTCGTGCCGCTTCCGGCTCCCCTTCGCCTCGCGGTTATGAACGAAGATATCCGAGAATGCAAAAAACCCTGCACCCGACGCGCCCGGTCGATAATGGCCGGCGCTGGCCGGCGCCTTCATAGGCAAGACACGCCTAATCGCTTTTCACTGCCGCCAGGTCCCAGAGATGCGAGCTGTCTTGGCTTGCCCGGCGCAAATCACCCGCCAGATTCGCACTATTGCTGGCGCAAGCCGCGGGCCGACGGCAATGATTTCATTTGCGCTGTCGGCGATCGAGGTTCCGGTTATTTTCGCTGCCTGAAATGATATAAGAGCGGGTGGCGAGAAAGACAGTCGAGCGATTGGGCTTTTTGCGCAGGATCGGCGACGCGCGGCGCGCCACTTGCCGGCCGGCGCCCGGCCGATGGCGAAGGACTGTCGGGTTGCCGGCGGCGATTGCGATGCTCACCCTGCACCTGTCGCTGTCCGATCAGGTGCGGGCTGACGAACGGGTTACCTATTTCGCGTTTGGCGACTCGATCACCTTTGGCTCCGGCGACGCCGCCGGCCACACCTATCCGCAGGCGATCGCCCTCGCCAAGGGCCTGACCCTGAAGAATTACGCCGAAAGCGGCGATGCGATCGACAGCTATAGCGTCTATTTCTTCCGTCACGTGCTGCCCGGACCAGCGGCCAATCCGCTCGTCACCGGCCTGATCGGAACCAACGATGCCGACCGCCATGCTGCCGGCTCGGCCTATGAAACGCGGATTTTTCGCCCGGGTGTGCTGGCGACGCTGGCCTGGGCGGCGATCCCGAGCACCGACAAGGTCTATGGCGCCAGCCATGGCTGCACCCAATCGGGATGGTCCCTCGAAAATCCGAATTACGCGTCGTTTTACAATATCGACAGGGCGTTTTCTTATGGGATCAACACCGGCAGTGCCGGCGCGCGCGTCACCTGCGCGATCCGGGTTTCGGCGGCAGGCGTGCTCTACGCCTGGGTGCGCGGCGGCAGCGCCGGCACCTATAGCTATTCGGTGGACGGTGGCGCTCCGGTTGCCGCCGCCATCGCCGGGCCGCCCAACGGGTATTTCATGGTTGCGGATTTGATCCGAATTCGCGGCCTGTCGCCGGGCCGCCATACCTTCACGCTGATCGCCGGCAGCGCCAGCCTGGGCTTTGCCGGTGTCGGTACGGTGCCGCCGCAGACCGATCTGGGGTGCTGCCGGATTGTCCAGGGCGGCGTGCCCTATCAGAAATACGACGCCGCGACGCCAACCGCCGCCATGTCCGTCGCCGGCACGAACCTGCTCACTTTTGCCGCGGCGCCGCGGATTATTGCGCCGCCCGCCGAGACCGAGCGAACGATGATCGAAGATCTGACCGATCCGCGCGCGATTGCGGCGGGAACCTTTGCGACAAATGCCACCGCGACGACGCTTGGCCTGTCGGCAAGGCTCGCGCGCACGGTCAATGCCGACGATGTGATCGGCATTGCCCGACATGGCGATACCGCCGCGTTCAACGCCGATGTGCAAGGCGCGGTCGCGACCCTGCGCGGCGACGGCCTCACCGATATCGCCTTTGCCGATGTGCGGCGCTATGTCAATCCGACGAGTGACATGGCCAACCAGTTGCATCCCTCGCAAATCGGAGTGGCGCACCTGACCCGCGCGTTTTTGGCGGTGCTGCCGTGACCTGGCGGCTTGGCGCCGCCGCGGCGCTGCTGTTTGCGGCGTTGACGTTGGGCATGGTCGCGGGCGGGCGGGGCGAGACCGCACCCGGGCCTGCGGGCGGCGTGGTGATGAGCAAGAGTTTTTACAACACCGCGTCTTTGCCGACGCCGGCGGGACGGGACGGCAGTTTCCCGGTCCACACCTTTGCCGCCTCGGCACCCGGTGCGGTGCCGGCCGGGTCGATCATGGTGCCTTATGTTGACGGGCGGCCGGTGCGCTATCAGGCCGACGAATGCGCGCGGCCGTGGCACTTCGCGACCGGGAAGGGCGTCAGCCAGACCGGCTGCCAATTCTCGATGTTTCTGCCGGCCATTGCCGCGCAAGGGGTTGAACAGGTGGTCTGGAAGGTCGAGCCGGGCGGCTATGACCACCGCTCCAATTGCGATGTGAGCTGCGTCACCGCGCACAGCAATCTCAACCTCAAATTGACCCAGGTCAACCG
>JAJPIH010000439.1 GCA_021324875.1 Alphaproteobacteria bacterium | reverse complement strand
GTGCTGGACGCCGTCCCCGACGCCGAGCGGCTGCCGGTCGACGGCGACGGCGTGGTGCGCCTCGATGTCTTGAAAGACCGGCTCGCGGCCAGCGCGGCGCCGGCGCTCGTCTCGGTCATGGCGGCGAACAACGAGACCGGCGTGCTGCAGCCGGTGACCGAGGCCGCGGCGATTGCCCACGCCCATGGCGCCCTGTTTCATTGCGACGCCGTGCAGGCGGTGGGCCGGATCCGCTTTGACATGGCCGCGATCGGCGCCGATTTCGTCAGCCTCTCGGCGCACAAGCTCGGCGGCCCGGCTGGTGTCGGCGCGCTGGTCATCGGCGAGGGGCTCGATCTCGCGCCGATGTTGCGCGGCGGCGGGCAGGAGCGACGGCGTCGGGCCGGGACCGAGAATGTGCCGGGCATCGCCGGGTTTGGGGGCGCGGCCCGGGCGGCCGAGACCGGGGTTTACGACGAGGTTCGCCAACTGCGCGATGCGCTCGAGACCGAGCTTCTCGCCGCCGCTCCCGACGCGGTGGTGGTCGGCGCCGGGGCGCCGCGTCTACCCAACACCTCGGCCATCGCGATGCCGGGTATACCGGCGGAAACGCAAGTCATCGCGCTCGATCTCGAGGGTATTATGGTCAGCGCCGGGGCGGCTTGTTCATCGGGCAAGGTCGGGCCGAGCCATGTGCTGGCGGCGATGGGGCTTGCGCCGGAAATCGCCGCGGCGACGATCCGGATCAGCCTCGGCTGGGACACCACCGCGGCCGACATCGAATGCTTTGTGCAAGCCTGGAAGACACTGTATCGCCGCCGTCGCGGCTCTATTGAGGAGGTGCGCGCCGCATGAGCGCGACCGAGCTGTCAACCCGGCCCGCCATCCCCGGCATGGCGGCCAACGTGCCGCCGATCTATCTCGACAACCAGGCCTCGACCCGGGTCGATCCGCGGGTTGTCGAGGCGATGCTTCCCTATTTCACCGAGCATTTCGGCAATCCCCCCAGCACCAGCCATGCTTACGGCCGGATCGCCGCGGCCGCGATCGACGAGGCGCGCGCCGCGGTTGCCGCCCTGATCCATGCCGATCCGCGCGAGATCGTCTTCACCTCGGGCGCCACCGAAGCCAACAATCTGGCGATCAAGGGGGCGGCGCATTTTGCCCGCACCTATGCGCAAGGCGGCCGGGTTCGTGACCATATCGTGACCCTGACGACCGAGCATAAATGCGTGCTCGAAAGCTGCGCCCAGCTCGAGCGCGACGGTTTTGCCGTGACCTATCTTCCGGTCGAGCCAAATGGGCTCGTGGCCCTCGACCGGCTCGAGGCGGCCCTGACCTCGCGCACCCTGCTGGTATCGGTCATGGCCGCCCATAATGAAATCGGCGTGGTTCAGCCGCTCGCCGAAATCGGCGCGATGTGCCGTGCCCGGGGCGTCCTGTTTCACACCGATGCGGCGCAGGCGGCAGGCAAGATCCCGCTCGATGTCGAGGCGATCCAGGCCGATCTGATGTCGATTTCGGGCCACAAAGTCTATGGGCCCAAGGGGGTGGGCGTGCTCTATGTCCGCCGCCGGCCGCGGGCGCGGCTATTGCCGCTGATCGATGGCGGCGGCCAGGAGCGCGGCTTGCGCTCCGGCACCTTGCCTACGCCGTTGTGTGTGGGCCTCGGTTGCGCCGCCACGATTGCCGCCGCGGAGATGACCGAGGAAGCCCGGCGCTTGCGGCAATTGCGCGACCGCCTCTATCAGGGTCTGGCGCGACGCGTGCCGGGGCTCAGCCTCAACGGTGATGCCCAGCACCGGTTGCCGGGCAACCTGAACCTGTCTTTTCCCGGGATTGAGGCGCCGGCGTTGATCGAGGCCTGCCCGTCGATCGCGATTTCCACCGGCTCGGCCTGCACCTCGGCGCGTATCGAGCCCTCCTATGTGCTGCGGGCGCTGGGCCTGTCCGAGGCGATCTCAAATTCGGCGATCCGCATCGGCATCGGCCGGTTCAACACTGCCGCCGAAATCGACTTTGCCGTCGATGCGCTGGCCGCCGCCGCCGCTCGGCTCGGCGACAAATGAACGCCACCTCTACCTACATAATGATCAACACCAGATGGCAGCGGAGAACACAATGAGAGCGAGACCGCAGGCGCTGACTGTCACCGAAGCCGCCGCCCAGCGAATCCGCGCGCTGCTGGCAAAACGCGGCAAACCCGCGGTCGGGATCAGGGTCGGGGTGCGCGCGCGCGGCTGCTCGGGCCTCAGCTACGCGCTCGAATATGCCGACGAGAAGGGCAAATTCGACGAAGTCGTCGAGGACAAGGGGGTGACGGTATTGATCGACCCCAAGGCGGTGATGTTCATCCTTGGCAGCGAAATGGACTATGTCGAGGAAAAGCTGCAAAGCGGATTTACCTTCCGCAACCCAAACGAGAAGGGGCGCTGCGGTTGTGGCGAATCATTTCACGTCTGATCCGCCGGTCATGTTGCCGGTCATGTTGCCGGTCATGTTGATTGTGAAGCCGCTGCCGCTCGCAGCCTAGCGGGGCGCCGGTGGCGATGAGATTGCTGCAGATCGAAGAGCCGGAAGGCGGTCCGACCGATCCCGATGCCCCGGGTGCGGCAATCGGCATCGGTGTTGAGGACGGCATGGCCGAGGTGGCGATGTCGGTCGGCGGCAATGCGGTGGTGCTGGCCGATGACGCAGCCGCCGGGCAGCCGATTTTGGCGCCTCTGCGCGAGGCCGGCATCGATGAATGGCGGGCGCTGTTCGAGGCGGCGCGGTTGCGCGCCGAGCGCGCGCTCATTCGGCCGGTGACGCATGCAGTCGTCGCCCTGCGCATTGCGGCCGACACCGAACTATCGGCGATGCTGAGCGCGGCCGCCGCGCAAGCCGGCCTCGTGCTGTTGCGCTGCCTCGGCCCGGACGAGCTTGCCGCGCATACGGCCCCGGCTCTGACCGCGGCGATGCTGGCTGAGGACCTTGCGCCGCGGCCCGCGCCGGAGCGGCGGTAATGGCGAAGATGGTCTTTATCGAACGCGACGGCACGGCGCGCGAGGTCGAGGCGCCGATCGGGGCCTCGGTGCTCGAGATCGCCCATCACAACGGCATCGATATCGAGGGTGCGTGCGAAGGCTCGCTGGCCTGTTCGACATGCCACGTGATTGTCGATCCCGAATGGTACGATTTGTTGATCGAGGCGAGTGAAGACGAGGAAGACATGCTCGATCTCGCCGCCAACCTGACGGCCACATCGCGGCTCGGCTGCCAGATTGTCATCACCGAGGAGCTTGACGGGCTTACGGTGCGGCTGCCGGCGGCGCGCCGCAACTTGCTGCTCGGGTGAGCGCGCGGCGGCGATGAGCGATCCGTTGTTTGCGCGCCTGGTCGCGGCTTCGGCGGAGCCCTGGCGGGCCTACACCCGGCACGATTTCGTCCTGCAACTGGCCCGCGGCGAACTGCCCGAGGCCGGCTTTCGCCGGTACCTGGTCCAGGATTATCTGTTTTTGCTGCATTTCGCCCGCGCCTGGGGATTGGCCGTCTATAAATCCGATACGCTTGCGGAAATGCGACGTGCCCAGCGCCTCGTCGCCGCGACGCTCGATGTCGAGATCGGATTGCATGTCGATTACTGCCGCCGTTGGGGTTTGAGCGAAGCGTCGATGGCGGCCGAACCCGAGGCCCTGGCCACGATCGCCTATACCCGCTTTGTGCTCGACCGCGGCGTGGCCGGCGACCGGCTCGATCTCGAAACCGCGCTGGCGCCGTGCATTGTCGGCTACGCGGTGATCGCCGCCGAGCGCATCGCCGATCCACAAACCCGGCTCGACGGCAATCCCTATCGCGAATGGCTGGAAATGTATGCCGGCGCCGAATACCAGCAGCTCGCTCGCGAGACCGAGGCCGCCCTCGACGAGCAGTTTGCCCGTCGCGGCGGCGAAGGGAGGTTCGCATCGTTGGCGGCGAGTTTTGCCGCCGCCGCCCGGCTCGAAGCCGATTTCTGGCAGATGGGGCTTGGCGATCGCGTTTGACCGCCACGCCGGCGGCTTGAAACGCCGCTCAACACCCCTATTGTGGGCGCAATGACGCAACCCTTGTTGGATCTCGATCTGCCGGGCGATCCGGCCGACCACCGTATTGTCGTCGCGATGTCGGGCGGTGTCGATTCATCGGTCGTGGCGGCGTTGCTGGCGGCCGGCGGGTTCGAAACCATCGGCATCACCTTGCAGCTCTACGATCACGGCGCGGCAAGCGGGCGCAGGGGCGCCTGCTGCGCCGGCCAGGATATTCATGATGCCGCACGGGTTGCCGAGCGGATCGGCATCGCCCATTACGTGCTCGATTACGAGAGCCGTTTTCGCCGCGCCGTCATCGACGATTTCGCCGAGGCCTATCGCCGCGGCGAGACGCCGGTGCCATGCATCCGCTGCAACCAGCGCATCAAGTTCCGTGATCTGTTGGCTACGGCGCGCGATCTCGGCGCCGCGGCGCTGGCGACCGGTCATTATGCGCGCCGGGTGCCCACCCCCGATGGGCCGCAATTGCATCGCGCCGCCGACCCGGCCCGCGATCAGAGCTATTTTTTGTTCGCGACAAGCCGCGCCGAACTCGAATTTCTGCGCTTCCCGCTCGGTGGGCTGGCAAAGTCCGAGACCCGGGCCTTGGCCCGCCGCTTTGAACTGCCGGTCGCCGACAAGCCCGACAGCCAGGACATCTGCTTTGTGCCGCAGGGCTCGTATGCCAGCGTGGTCGGGAGGCTGCGGCCGGAAGCGGTCGAGCCGGGCGATATCGTCGATCGCAGCGGCACTGTGCTCGGCCGGCATAACGGGATTGCCCATTTTACGGTCGGGCAAAGAAAGGGGCTCGGGCTGGCTGCGGCGGCGCCGTTGCACGTTCTGGCGATCGAGCCCGAGACGCGGCGCATCGTGGTCGGCCCACGCGCGGCCCTGGCCGAAACCCGGGTGGTGCTGAGCGAGGTGAATTGGCTCGCGACGTCGCCGCCCGCGGCCGGGCTGCGGCTGCAGGTTAAATTGCGTTCGGCGCAACCGGCGGTGCCGGCCAGCTTCTATCCGGGCGCGGCGCCGGGCGCGGCCGAGCTTGTGCTCGACGCGCCGGTCGAAGGCGTGGCCCCCGGTCAGGCGGCGGTGTTTTACGACGGCGAGCGCGTGCTGGGCGGCGGCTGGATCGGCCGGCACCGCACGGCGCAGGGATCTGCGGCCGCGGCTTGACCCTACCCCCTCCGGTCCCCTATACCCCCGGACCGTCTGGTGTGCGGCGGGGTAGCTCAGCTGGTTAGAGCAGGGGAATCATAATCCCAAGGTCGGGGGTTCAAATCCCTCCCCCGCTACCAGCCGCAGCGGATCGAGGGCGGGTCAGGCCGCGCGACGTCCGCAGATCCGATATCGTCGGGCCAATATCTGGCCATGCCGAGCCGAGCTCGGCGTGTAATCGCGGGCGGTCGCCCTGCCGCTGCTGCGCGCTTGCGATGCGCCGTTTCGGGCGGCGCAAAAGGGGCGCATCCCCGTGTCGTGACCCGCTAGCGATACGCCGCTTGCAGAATGGTTACGGCGATGCGGCGCCGCCCGGGTCGAGCGGTGTCGGCTGGCCAAGCACCGCCGCCGCGACCAGCTTCTGGAAATGGATGACCAGCGCCTCGCTGGCGGGCAACAACCGGCCGTATTCGGGCAGTCCGCCCGTAAGCCCGCGCTGCACCGACACGGTCAAGGCGTCGTCCTCGGCCCCGACCTGGCGGTTGAACGCTATCAGCTCGCGCGCGAACTCGGGGTCGACCCCGGGCGCAAAATATTGTTCGGAGAAGCCGCGGGTCGCACCGGGACCGTCGGGGATCCAAACGTCGATCGCCAGATTGGGGAAGCCCGGATTGATCGAGATCGTCGTGTTCGGCCACAGCAAATGAAACTGTGATTGGGTGACCGCGCCGCTAAGGTTGTAAGGAGCAGCGCGCCCGCGGCCGGCTAGCACCGCCGGGCGGACCTCACCGAGCTGGCTCGAAAACCACCCGCCAGCCGCCAGATGATAATGCGCCGGGCGCACATCGATCGCCGCGCTGAACGAGGGATGAGCGATCGGGCAGTGATAACATTCGAGATAATTCTCGATCATCGTCTTCCAATTGGCCTCCGACCGCCATTCTTCGCGCGTGTGAAGTTCGAGCGTGGCCGGATCGATGCCGCTTCGCGCAATCGTTTCGAGCACCGGTGCAAAACAGTCGGTCAGCGCCGGCGCCGCCCGGTCGAGATTGACGAACACAAACGGGCCTAACGCTTCGGCGCGGATCGCCAGCAGCGGAAGGTCGTCGCGGTGAAATCCCGGCTCGCCGTCGGCACGCGGCGCGGCGCCAAGCCTGCCGTGGAGATCGTAAGTCCACGCGTGATAGCCGCATTGCATCGCCTTGGCGCGGCCGCGGCCTTTCATGACCTCGTGGCGGCGATGGCGGCAGACATTGACAAAGCCGGCCAGCCCGGCCGCGTTGCGCAGCACAACCACCGGCACGCCACCGACCGACCCGGTGACGTAGTCGCCGATCTCACGCAGTTCGGCGAGCGGCGCGAGGTAGTTCCAGGATTTGCGGAAGATCGTCGCAATCTCGCGCCCTAAAATGTCGGGGTCGATATACCAACGCGCCGGCAATGATTGGCCGCGATCGAGGACGGCGAGAGGGTCTTCCGGGCAGTCGGGGTGGATTATCATGGCTTGTGCACCAACATTCCGGGAGATGGTTATGACAAAAATGGGGTTAGGGCGCGAATAGCGGGAAAATTCGACTGTCGGCTCGTTATATCATTCTCAACGAAACCGGCGGGGGCCCGGATGCACAGTGTCAAAATGTCGCTTAAACCCGATCAGCTGTCGACAACGATGGCCGATATGCGTATCTGGCTCGACGAGCGCCGGTTTGAACCCGCCGTATTCTGTTGCCGCGACAACGGCGCTGAAATCGTTGTCACCGTCAATTTCACGATCGGGGCCGAGGCGAAAGCTTTTGCCGACCAGTTTCGCGGTATCTTGGCCGGGGTTGCCGGCGCCGCGCTCGACGCCGTCGCCTAGCACCCCCATCGCCCGACCAGGGCACGGGCCTTTGCACGTCGATTGCCGGCAATGGTCCCGTCAAACCGATGATCGCGCAGGCTTTTCCCATGATAACCGCCACACTGCTGCCCGGCGCAAAACCGGGCACCCGGCAGGCTCACCAAACGGGGTTGGGCGCGGTTGGCCCGCGCCCCATCCGATCCGCTGATCAGATGACGCCGTCGCGGCGCAGCCCGTCGATCGCATCCCGGTCGAGGCCGAGCCATTCGCCCAGGGCCTCGGCGCTATGCTCACCCAACAGCGGGGCGGGCTTGATCGGCGCCACTTTTCCGTCGAACCGCACCGGCCAGGTGGTCATCGCCATTTCGTGGTCGCCGTGCCGCATCCTTTGCAGGATGCCGCGGCGGTAGAAGGCCGGTTCGTTGACGAGGTCGTTCGAATCAAAGACCGCGCCGGCCGGCACCCCGGCGGCGCTCAGCTGCGCCATCGCCTCTTCTTTGGTGTGCTGCCGGGTCCAAGCGGAAATGATCTCGTCGACTTCCGCCTCGCGCTGCGCACGGGCGTCGGCCGTGTCATAGCGCTTGTCGCCGAGCAAATCTTCGCGCCCGATCAGCTTCAATAAGCGCGGCCAGTGCTGCGGGTTGGCTCGACTTGTCAACATGTAAACATAGTCGTTCGGCCCGCCGCCTTTGCACGGATAGGTTCCGGACGGCGAATTGGCCGCGGCCGGCCGGCGCGGGGCCGCCTTGCCGGTGCGCGCCTGCGCCATGAACATGCCGCGGCTGTAATGCATGACCGAATCCTGCATCGCCACCTGCAGCCGGCGGCCCTGGCCGGTGCTGATGCGCTGATAGAGGGCGCTGACAATGCTGAAGGCGAGCAGCATGCCGGTCCCGGTGTCGCCAATCGTGCAGCCCGGCTTGATCGGCCGCCCGCCCGGTTCGCCGGTGATGCTCATCGCACCGCCCGTCGCTTGCGCAACCGGATCAAAGGACAGCCCCTTCTCATACGGCATGCCGTCGCCAAAACCCTTGACCTGGGCATAGATGATGCGCGGGTTGAGGGCGCTGACGACATCGTAGCCCAGGCCGAGCCGCTCGATCGCGCCGGGCGCGAAGTTCTCGGTAAAGACATCGGCCTTTTTCGCCAATTCCTTGACCAGAGCGAGTCCGCGCTCGGTCTTCAGATTGATCGTCAGCGAGCGTTTGTTGGCGTTGTAGGTCATGAAGTAATAGGGGTCGGCAAAGCCGCGGCGCCCGGCCTCGCCGCCATCGGGGCTTTCGATTTTCACGACGTCGGCCCCCATCCAGGCCAGCGCCTCGGTGCAGGTCGTGCCGGCCTCGAACTGGGTCAGATCGAGGATCTTAACGCCGGAAAGACAATTCGGCGGGGCGATCGGCGCATCCATGGCTCTCTTCTCCTTGATCTAGACGTTGGACCCCGAACAGGCCGGCGCTCAGCTTAAGCCCTCGGCCTTGAGCGCCCGCTGCACCGCCGGGCGCGCCATCATCCGCTCAAAATGCGCCGCACAGTTTTTCGGCAATTGCATGCCGACCCGCTTGGCGCCCCAGTATTCGACATAGAACAACGCGGCGTCGGCGATCGACAGCCGGTCGCCCGCGACATAGTTCTTGCCTTCGAGCGCCTTGTCGACGACCGCAAAACCTTTTTCGATCTGCTCGCGACCCTGCGCCTTGACCTTGTCATGGTCGGCGGGCGAAGGGGTAAACCGCTCGGTGCGGAAGAGCCGCGTAACCCCCTGCGGATGGATCGTGCCGACGACATACTCCATGACCTCCATCGCCCGGATGTCGGCCTCGGGGTCTTTCGGGATCAAATCGGCTTGCGGGTTTTGCAGCGCCAGCCAGCGCGCGATCACCGGAAACTCGGTCAGGATCGAGCCGTCGTCGCGCTCGAGGGTCGGCACTTTCGATTTCGGGTTGACGCCGACAAAAGGCGGCTTGTACTGGGCGCCGTCGCGGAAATTGACCGCCTCGGCCTCATAGGGTTTGCCGATCTCCTCAAGCAGCACATGGATGCCGATCGCGCAGGTGCCCGGGGCATAATAAAGCTTCATCGCCCTTCTCCTCGCATCGAATTGGCCAAGCGCCTCAGATGATGCCTTCGGTTTTGAGCGCCGCAACCTCCGCCTCGCCCAATCCGAGCCAATTGCCCAACACCTCGCCATTGTGCTGACCCAACAGCGGCGAGGGTTTGACCTTGGCCGGGGCGCCGTCGAAACGCACCGGCCAAGCCGGCATCTTGTACTGACCGGTGGTCGGATGCTCGACGGTCTGCATGATCCCCCGCTCGGCGAGCGAGGGGTCGGCCATCAATTCGACCGTATCGAACACCGCACCGGCCGGCACCCCGGCCTCGCCGATGATCCGCATCGCGTCTTGCTTGCTATGGCGGCGCGTCCATTGCGCGATGATCTCGTCGACCTCGGCGGCGCGCTCGCTGCGCGCCTGGTTGGTGGCATAGCGCGGATCGTCGACCAGATCGTCGCGACCGATGACCTTGAGCAGACGCGTCCAATGTTCCGGGTTGGCGCGGCTGCAGAAGACGTAAACATAATCGTTGGGGCCACCGGGGCTGCACGGATAGAGCGCCGACGGCACCAGCCCGCCCGGCTGCGAACGGTCGCTGCCGCCGCGCGGCGGCGCCTTGCCGGTCAGCTGGGTGCGCGAAAACGGCACGCGCATGTAATGCACCATCGCGTCCTGCATCGCCACCTGCAGCCGCCGCCCCTTGCCGGTGCGGTCACGCTCGCGCAGCGCGGCCAGGATGCTGATCGCCATCAGCATGCCGGTGCCGGTGTCGCCAAAGGACGGACCGGGCTTGACCGGCGGGCGGTCGCCATAGCCGGTCACGCTGGTCGGGCCGCCGGCAGCCTGAGCGATCATGTCAAAGGCGAGGTTTTTCTCGTACGGGCTGCCGCTGCCAAATCCCTTGACCTGGCAATAGATGATGCCCGGGTTGAGCTCCTTGACGACGTCGTAGCCGAGGCCGAGCCGCTCGATCGGCCCGGGCGCCATGTTCTCGATCGTGATGTCCGCCTTGCGCAGCAGCTGCTTGACAATTTCGAGGCCGCGCGGCGCCTTGAGGTTCAAGGTCAAGGATTTCTTGTTGGCGTTGAACTGGTGGAAATACCACGGGTCGTTGTCGGGCTGGCCGGGTCGCCAGCGGCGGCCGGGATCGCCGGTCGTCGGGTTTTCGATTTTGACGACCTCGGCGCCGAGCCAGGCGAGCGCCTCGGTGCAGGACGGCCCCGCCTCGAACTGCGTGAAATCGACCACCCGCACGCCGTTCAAGCATTCGAGTTCGACGCCCTCTGTCGCCATTGCCGGTCCCTCCTCCGGATGGGAATATTCTCGACCACTATAGCGCGTTTGCGGCCCTGCGCGAGCCGGATTGGCAAAAAGCGTGCACGCGGTCGCGATCGGGGTCTGGCGGGGTGAGGCGAAAGATGGCAGGGATCGCGGCGATTACCCAATTCCACGACGACCTGCGCGCATGGCGGCATCAGCTTCACGCCCACCCCGAACTCGGCTTTGAGGAGCAACGCACCTCGGAGTTTGTCGCGCAAAAACTCGCACAATTCGGGTGCGAGGTGTTTCGCGGCCTCGGCCGGACCGGCGTTGTCGGGCGGCTGCGCGCCGGCCGTTCCGAGCATACAATCGGCTTGCGCGCCGACATGGACGCGCTGCCGATCGCCGAAGCGAGCGATTTGCCCTACCGCTCGCAAAACCAGGGCCGCATGCACGCCTGCGGCCATGGCGGGCACACCGCGATGCTGCTCGGGGCGGCCCGCTATCTTGCGGCCACACGCAATTTTGACGGCGTCGTGCATTTCATCTTCCAGCCGGCCGAAGAAGGACTGGGCGGTGCGGCGGCGATGCTCGCCGACGGCCTGTTCGAACGCTTTCCGTGCGATGCGGTGTTCGGCATGCACAATTGGCCGGGTCTGGCGACAGGCCGCTTCCGGTTGCGCACCGGCCCGATGTGGGCCGGGGGCATCCGCTTCGACATCAATGTCAGCGGCCGCGGCGCCCATGCCGCCCGCCCCGAAGCCGGGATCGACCCGGTGATCGTGGCAAGCCATATTGCGCTGGCGCTGCAGACGATTGTCTCGCGCAATTTGCGCCCGCTCGACACCGCGGTGGTGAGCGTCACCCAGATCCACGCCGGAGAAGCCTATAACGTCATCCCCGGCGAGGCGGTGCTGCGCGGCACCGCCCGCGCCTTTAGCGAGGCGACGATGGACGCGATCGAAGACGCCATTCGGCGCCTCGCTCCCGGGGTCGCCGCGGCGTTTGGCGCCGCCGCCGCGGTCGAGTTTCGCCGCCGCCTGCCGGCGCTCGTCAACGACAAGGCGCAAGCGGCGTTTGCTGCCGATGTCGCGGCCGAACTTGTCGGCGAGGGCGCGGTCGAACGCGACGGCGAGCCGGCCATGGTCTCGGAAGATTTAGCGCTGATGCTCGGGCGCCGCCCCGGCGCCTATCTCCAGATCGGCAATGGCGCCGGCGAAGCGGGAAGCGGCCTCCACCATCCGCGTTACGATTTCAACGACGCGATCCTGCCCCTGGGGGCGAGCCTCTACGCGCGCTTGGCCGAAAGAAAGCTGGCCCGGAACTAAACCCGCGGCGGCCAGCCGGCGGCGTCCGGTGGCCGCCCGCGAGGGCGCCGACGCTGCCGGCGGATCGGCGCGGTTCGTCGCGCCGGGCGCGATGGTCGGGGAAACCCGATGGTCACAAGGCCGCCGCCGGTGGTACAAAGAGCGCCGGCTTATAGGTTCATGGTTCGTTTTGATGGAATATGAAATTGTCGGCGATGGCGCTCCCCGTCGGTGGCCGCCAGCCCTGCGCGCGGGAGACCGATAGGCGATGGCGACCCTCGACGATATCGTCGCCGCTGCTGCCAAAGTGTTCCGGACCAAGGGCTATCACGCCGCGACCGTGCGCGATATTGCCGAAGAGGTCGGCATTTTGAAGGGCAGCCTCTACCACCATTTCGAGAGCAAAGAGGCGCTTCTCTATCTTGTCGTCAAAGAACCGATCGCGCAGATGTATCGGACGATCGCCGAGATCGCGGAAGCCGAGCTGTCGCCGACCGAGAAATTGCGTCGCGCCATTCTCGCCCATCTCGAAGCCTTTGACCGCCATTATCCGCACCTGTTCGTCTATTTGCGCGAGCGCGAAGAGCTGAAGCGGCGGTTTCGCGAGATGATCGGATTTTCGCCGAAAGACTACGAACGCTGCTGGCAGCAAATCCTCAGCGAAGGGGTGGCGACAGGCGAGTTCCGCGCCGGTCTGGACATCCAGGTGGCCTGCTATGGACTGCTCGGCATGCTCAACTGGCTTTACAAATGGTACGACCCGGAAGGCCGGCTGAGTGTGCAGCAGGTCGCCGAGCAATTCACCGCGCTGGCGCTTTCCGGGCTTGCCGCCGGCGAGCCGCGTTCCGTGCGCCGCCGGTCGGCGGCAAAGACCGCCGCCGGGGCAAAATTGCCGGTCGAATGAATGACCCGGGCGGCGCGCAACGGCGCCGCCGCGGATGGCCTGGCGATCAGCAATCGCGCCGCTTGGGCTTGACAGCCCAGCCCCGGCGGCTTAGCGTCGGCCAAAACCAAACGCTCGTTTGGTTCATGCGGTTGCATCATCCACCCAGACGGGGGCCGGATCATGGGTCGCGCCTACCATGTCATCGACGCCGACGGTCACATCCTCGAGCCGCTTGATTTGTGGGACAATTACATCGACCCC
>JAJPIH010000420.1 GCA_021324875.1 Alphaproteobacteria bacterium | reverse complement strand
CAGCCCTACCCCTACCGCAACATCCACCAATACCTGCAGCGCATCTTCGATGCCTTCGGCCCCGAGCGCTGCTTTTGGGGCACCGACATCACCCGCATGCCGTGCTCCTATCGGCAATGCGTGACGATGTTCACTGAGGAATTGCCTTGGCTGCAGGGCCGCGACAAGGAGCTGGTGATGGGCGAGGCCATCTGCCGCTGGCTTGGCTGGCAGCGCCCCGCCGCCGCATAGCCGCCGCTGCCCCAGCGGCTGGCGGCCGACGGCGCTTTGTGGTTCTAGGTTAGGTCACGATGCCCCGTGGCTATGCCGGTAATCGGCAAACGGCATTGTGCATAGTGATCAGCGTGACGTAACGTCCGGCCCGCGATAGATGCGGACAGAGCGAGAGCAACAGCAATGCAATTTGGCCTGTTCGGCAGTGCGGCGGCCCGGCGCGGCGGTCCCGAGTTCGACAGTGCGGAGGGGTTCCGCGATTTCATCGACTACAATGTCGAGGCCGAAGCCCTCGGCTTTCACAGCACCTTTGTCGTCGAGCACCATTTCACCGGCTATGGCCAGGTTTCGGCGACGATCAACCTGTTGACCTGGCTCGGCGCTCGGACCCGGCATCTGCGTCTCGGCACAGCGGTCATGGTGCTGCCGTGGCACAACCCGGTTCTGCTCGCCGAACAGGCTGCGACCCTTGACCTGCTCTCCGGCGGGCGCCTCGCTTTCGGCATCGGCAAGGGCTATCGCTACAACGAATTCAAAGGTTTCTGCGTGCCGATGGAAGAGGCCGAGGCGCGCTTTGACGAGGCGTTGGCGGTGATCCTGAAGGCATGGACCGCCGACGAGCCGTTTTCCCATCGCGGTTGCTATTGGCAATTCGACAACATCGTCGTCGAACCGCCAACCGCACAGCAGCCGCATCCGCCGATCTGGACGGGGGCGGGCAGCGAGCGTTCGATCCGCCGGGTGGCGGCGCAAGGCTATAACCTGCTGCTCGGCCAGTACGCCTCGCCCGAGGACGTCGCCCGGAGCATCGCGATCTACAAGGCCGAGACCCTGGCCCAGGGTCGCGCCTGGGATCCGATGCGCGTGGCCGTGACCCGCGCCTTTTTTGTCTGCGACAGCAACGCCGAGCGGGAAGAGGCGATGGAGCGCCGCCTCGCCAATCGCCTGCGCCAGTTGCGGCTCGCCACCACTCCCGACGGCACCGTCCATGGCGGCCCCGACCGCGCCTCCGGCGACCCGCGCGCGGTCAATGAAGCAAGTGCGATGTACGGCACCCCCGATCATATCGCCGAGCGGCTCGAGCGGCTGCGCGCCGCCGGCGTCGGCTATGTGCTGATCAATGGCGGCGGGTCGGGCGGCGGTGCCCGCGGTCGCCAAAGCCTGCGCCGGTTTGCTCGCGAAGTGCTGCCCGCCTTTGCCGAGGCGCCGCCGCAAGCCGCAGAGTAACGGGCGCCTCTGCCCAAAGCGGCCGGCCCCGCTCAGCACAGCGACCGGTCGACGCAATCCGGCCGGCGGGTCAATCGGTGCGGGCTGGCGCCGGCATGTGTCTGCTGCGGGCCTGGAGCGCGGCCAGCGCCTCGGGCGTGTCGATATCGACCAGAACCGCGTCGTCGTCCATTTCGACCTCGGCGACGAGTTCGGCATATTCGCCGATCAGATGGCGCGCCCCGACATCGCCGGCGATCTGCATCATCTCGGCAAAAAAGCGCCGCGCCCACAATACCGGGTTGCCGCGCTTGCCATGCCGTGTCGGCACGATGATCGCGCGGCCTTCAAGCGGGTTGAACGCGGCGATCAGGCGGTCGAGGTGGCGACCGGAGACGAGCGGCATATCGCCGAGACAGATCAGTGCGCCGTCGAGATCCTCGGGCAGGGCCGCGAGCCCGCATTTCAACGAGGTCGACAGCCCCTGGGCGAAATCGGGGTTGCGCACCCGTTCAACCGGCAGGCGGCCGAGCGCCTGATCGACCTCGTCAGCGCGATTGCCGAGAACCGCGACGATCGGCCGTGCTTTCGAGGCCAAGAGCCGCTGTGCGACGCGCGCGACCATCGGCACGCCGGCCACCTCGGCCAGCAATTTGTTGGGGCCGCCCATGCGGCGCGATTGCCCGGCGGCGAGCAGGACCGCACCGATGCGCGGCCCCGGCGGCGGCTTCTTGTCTTTCTCGGGCATGGCGGCCCGGGCCTCGGCGCGCGGCAGCGGGCGGGTCGGGATTTCGGCGAGCAATCCGCCAGCACCCATGCGCATGATCTCGGCCGGGCCGACCGGAAGACCGGCGACGAGGCGCTGCAACACCCAGTCGAAGCCGTTCTCCTTGGGCGAACGCGCGCAGCCGGGCAGCCCCAGCACCGGGCGCTCGCCGATATGGCCGAGCAGCAGCAGATTGCCGGGATCGACCGGCATGCCGAAATGGTCGACGCGCCCGCCGGCCGCCTCGATCGCCGCCGGAATGACGTCGCGCCGGTCGAGGATCGCCGAGGCGCCGTGGATCAGCACCAGATCGGCGTCGCGGCCAATCGCTTCGCGCAGGATCGCGGCCAGCGCTGCGGTTTCATGGGCACAGCGTTCCTCGAACGCCAGACGGCAGCCGAGGGCGGCGAGGCGGGCAAGCGTGACCTCGCGGGTCTTGTCGAGGATCGTCTCCTTGAGCCCGGGCAGCCGGGTCTGGATCAGCCCGACCGCCAACGCCTGAAACGGGGCGATGCTCAGCAGCGGGCCGTCGCCCGCCGCCGCTTCCACACAGCGTTTGACCGCCGCTTCGGGGGCGGCGAACGGGATGATCTTGACGGTGGCGACCATCTGCCCCGGCTCGACGACGCTGTAGGGCGGCAAGGTGCCGAGCGTGATCGCCTCGTCGACAAGGTTGACCCGATCCACGCGCTCCGGCGCAAACACGAACAGGCCCTTGGTCTCGGCATGCAGATTGGCCCGGCCGGTAAACGCCGGGTGGACGGCTATGCCAGGGCCGCGGACCGCCGCCGCAACCTGCTCCGCCGCCCGGTCTTCCCCGACATCCTCGGCGTCGAGACGCGCCACTGTAATCGTCGCAACTCCGGCCGCGGCGAGCGCTTCGAGATCGGCCGCGGACAAAACGCGGCCTTTTTTAAACGCGGTGGCACCGAGCCTGAGGCTGTGCGCGAGGATCGCGCCTTGCGCCTCGGCCAGCGGCACCTCGCCGAACTTCAT
>JAJPIH010000249.1 GCA_021324875.1 Alphaproteobacteria bacterium | reverse complement strand
GGCCTTGAGCAGGCCGCACCACTTTTCCCATGATTTGCCCTGGTCCGAATAGCCGTGCACAAAGACGATCGGGTTGCGTGCGCCTGACATACCGACCCCCGTCCTATGGTTGCGGCGGAACGACCGTCATTTGCGATCGGTCGTCCTACTCCTACGCTGATGGCGCCGCTTCGCGAACCGGCTGGTCTGCCGCCGCGCCCCGCGCATCGGGTCCGCCAATGGGCGCCATACCCCGTATGAGGACATGGCAGGCGGTGCCGAGAAACCCCATCTCCCCGCAAAGACCGGTGCGCCGTGGACAGCCATTCCGTTGTATAGCCCCGGGTGGTCCGATGCAGGATAAGCGCCCCCTTGGCAACCCGTCGTGCGGGCCAAAGCCGTTTTCGTCGTGGCCTCGATGATGCCTGCAACCGCAGCTCGCGTGTACTCCCCGGCCGCAGCGCGGCGCACAGCCGCTGTCGGCGGCTCATGGCGCCGATTTGGCGATACGATAAATGACGAATCCCGTCGCCATGCATGAGACAGATCACCCCCGAGCCTTCTCGGGCCGCGACAGGCCCGACGCCTCAGCGCCGCTCCGGTCGCGAATATTGCCGGCCATCGCGCTGGCGCTAATGACGATGGCGCTCACGTCTTCGGGCTGGGCGGCCGACCGCGGAAAATGCGGGGCGAAATTGTGGGTGCTGTGGGGTGACGGCCGGCACGACGACACCGCCGCACTCAATGCCTGGTTCCGCGGCGACCCGGTGGTGTGGGGCGAGAATGGCCGCAGCGTCGGGCGGCAAATATCCGACCGGGTTTTTCGCCTGAGTGCGGCTGTCTATATTCCGAGCGGCACCGGCCGCCGTATCGACCGTTTCCAATTCATCTGGCCCGAGCGCAAGGAATGGGTTGTCGGTGGGACGATTGTCTCGCCGGGCGATGCCAACCAGCCGCCGATTGCGACCGGCCTCACCAAGATCGGCGCCGGGCCGGGCGAGGGTGTGCCCTATGCGAGCCAAACGCCGAAGCCGGCGGCTCCCGGCGACAGCGCCAATTGCCTGGTGTCTTGACCCGGCTCGCGGCTGGGGCCGGGACCATCGGGATTGATGGAAAGACCTCGCCCATTTTCGCGCCAGCGGTCGGCAGGCCCTGGCGACGGCCTCGTCCTCTCGCCGGCGCGGCGGCGCCGCAGGCGAAAGGCGCCGATCACTCAAGGCCGCCCGCGCGCGGTGCGGCCTTTGCGATCGCGCTCAGCGATGCCGCGAGGGTCAGCGGCCGGCGTGCTGCTTGGCCATCTCGCGCAGTTCGTCGAGGGTTTCGCTGGCGCGCTTGCGCAACACCTCGGCCGCCTCGGCACCGGCCCGCGCGGCAAGCTCGGTGATTTCGCGGCTGTGGTTGGCGCTTTTTTCGAGCATTTGCTTGGCATATTCGGTGTTTTTGGCGATGCGGTCCTCGGTCGAGACCGGCTGCGACAGATCGCGGATCAGCACCGAGATGTCTTCGAGCGCCTGCCGTGCCATTTCGATCTGGCGCCGCGCCACCGCTTGCGCACCCTCGACCGCGAGCTGGTTGGCCTGGCTCAAGGCCTCGATGTTGCGCCGCTGGCAGGCCATCAACGCCTCGACATCGAGCGGGCGAAAGCGGAAATCGGTCATGATCTTGGTAACGTCGAAGTCGAAAAAGCTGGGGCGGGCTTCAGCCATGGTTGGGGTTCCGTTTGCGGGGTCGGGTTTGTTGTGCGTCGCACAACGCCTAAAATATCGGCTGTTGCCCGCCCGGCGTCAAGGACTGTTTTGCAGTGCAGCAAATTTAGGCGGGGTGCGGCGGCGGCTCTGCCCGCGACCGCCGGGCCGCTGCCAGCCAGCCCTCGATCCGCCGCAACCGGGCGTCGAGAGCGGCCATTGTCGCGCCAAGATCGGGCGATTGGTCGCGATGCCATACCGGCAGCGTCGCCATATAGGCGGCACATGTTAACTTTACCGCAATCGTCCCCCGCAGACCATCGGTTGCGATATCGGCCGCCTCGAGCATCCACCGCATCGAGCGCAGCAGCGCCCGGCTCAAGACCAGCGCGCTGACCGGGTCGGTGCGCAAATCGCGGCGCAGCACTTCGAGCGCCGGGCGGTAGGGACGCAGTGCGTCTAATCGCCGCATCAGCAAATCGAACAATCGGTCCCGCGGCCGCTCGTCTTCCTCGGCCGCCGGCGGATCGGTCAACACCGCCTCGTCGATCCGTCGCAGGAAGCCGCAAAGAATGGCCTGTTTCGAGGAAAAGCAGCGATAGACACGCAACAGCGGCAGGCCGGCCGCGGCCGCCACACTGGCCAGCGACAAGCTCCGCCATCCCTCGACCGCAATCCGGGCCAGGGCAGCTTCGATAATCCGATCGGCCTCGCTGGCTGCGGCGGCGGCCTCGCCCTCACCCGGCGCTGCGCGGCGCGCGCTCCCCGACCCCGCCCGCCGCCGGCCGCTGCGCGCCATTCCTCACCCGGCGAGTTGGCGCGATCGCGCCGCGGCCGCAGCGACAGCCCGGCGCATCAACGGCGCCAGCCCGTCTTGCGCCATCAGCACGTCGAGTGCCGCCCGCGTGGTGCCGCCCGGGCTGGTCACGTTCTCGCGCAATTGCGCCGGGGTTTCGTCCGACAGGCGGGCGAGCTCGGCCGCCCCGGTCACGGTGGCGAGCGCCAGGCGCTGCGCCAATCCGGCCGGCAATCCCTCGGCGCGGGCCGCCGCTTCCAGCGCCTCGATCAGCAAAAACACGTAAGCCGGGCCGCTCCCCGAAACCGCGGTCACCGCGTCGAGCAGTGTCTCGTCCTCGACCCATGCGGTCTCGCCGACCGCGCCGAGCAGCCCGTCGCACAATTGCCGCTGCGCCGCCGTTACCCGCCGGTTGGCGCAGGCGACGGTAATGCCGCGGCCGATCGCCGCCGGGGTGTTCGGCATGGCCCGCACCAGGCACCCCTCGCCAAGCCAGCCGGTAAGACCGGCAATCGTGACGCCGGCCGCGATCGAGACAAACAGGCTTTCACGCTCTGCCCATCGGCGATAGGCGGGGGCGACCTCGGGCATGATTTGCGGCTTGACCGCAAAAACGACGGCCTCGGGCGCCACAGCGTCCGGCAATTCGACCGGCGAGCGATGCCAGGAGACCGCCGGCTCGGTCGCCAGAGCGGGTGGCGGCCCGGCCGGCTCGACGACCTCGAAACGGGCGGCGGCGCTCTTGGCGACCCAGCCGCGCAACAAGGCGGTGCCCATTTTGCCGCATCCCACCAGCACCACCCTCTGCGGCGCCAACCGGTCTGCGGACATCGCGGCGTTCCTCGTCAGGCCTCGCCGAGCGGATCGATCATCGCCGCGGCGATCGCTTCGAGCGGGCGTTTGCCGCCCCACAGCACGAGCTGAAATGCGGGATAAAAGCGTTCGCATTCCGACAGCGCGATGTCGACGAGATCTTCGACCTGCTCGGCGCTGCCGGCGCCGACCCCGCGCAACAGCGCGGCGTGGCGAAAGGCCGGCGAGCGGTCTTCGCTCGACAGGTCGAAATGGCCGAGCCACAGCTTTTCGTTGGCCAGCGCCAGCAGCTCATAGACCGCACCGCGCCGACCCTTCGGCACCTTCATGTCAAAGCTGCTCGAAAAGTGCATCGCGCACAGCTCTTCCTGCCAGACAAAATAAAGGCGGTAATCACACCAGCGGCCGGAAACTTCGGCGATCAGCTCCTCTTCGCTGGTCCGGTCATGCGCCCAGTCGTTCGCGTTGGCGATTTCTTCGACAAGATCAATCGGATTGCCGAGATAGGTGGCCGCTTCGGATGTGACAACGGAGGTCATCAAAAACGCTCCCTGACGAGGCGCGAACAACTATTTCAAGAAGGACGACCATCGGCCGGCGGTTCCCCGGGCGCCGGCTCGGCCGCGGTCGAGCCCGCCGCGGCCTCCGTCGGCACGGCGGCCGCGCCGGCCAGCTTTTCGAGGGCAGCCAGCCGTTTTGCCAGCTCTTCCTGTTCGGTGCGGGCCTTGGCCGCCATCGCCTTGACCGCCTCGAACTCTTCGCGGGTGACAAGGTCCATGCCCGCCATGACCCGCTCCAGCTGATCGCGCACCCGGGCCTCGATCTCGCTTTTGAGTTCGGACAATGCCCCGACCGCACCAGCCGCGACGCGCGCGAGATCGTCGAAAAGACGGCTCTGGCTCTGCATCTTCCTACTCCGCGCCTGACGGCGCCGGTGACCCACCAGCCGCTTACATATGGCGTGCGCTAGCACGAAGCGCATATCAAAGGGAAGGATTTCCGTTGCCCGGCCAACCGCGCGATGCAGCCCTTCGATCGCTTCCCAACAGCGCAACTGGCGCCCATCCGCTGGGTGCTGAGCGATGTCGATGACACCCTGACGCAAGGACCGCGGCTCGCCGCGGCGACTTATGCGGCAATCGAGCGGCTCGCTGCGGCCGGATATCGGGTCGTGCCGGTCACCGCGGCGCCGGCCGGCTGGTGCGACCTGATGGCGCGGATGTGGCCGATCGCCGCGGTCATCGGCGAAAACGGCGGCCTGTGCTTTCGCCACGACGCCGCGGCAGGCGCCACCGAGCGCCGCTACTGGGCCGCTGCCGCCGAACGCGATCGTGAGCGCGCGCGCCTTGTGCAACTGGGCCGCGACATCCTCGCCCGGGTCCCGGGCAGCGCCTTGGCGCCCGACCAGGCGTGGCGCGAAACGACCCTGGCCTTTGTCAACGGCGGCGAGCCGCAAGCGCCGGCGATTGCCGGCCACCTCGCCGCCGCCGGGGCCCGCAGCACGGTCAATTCGATGTGGGTGCTGGGCTGGTTCGGCGGCTTTGACAAGCTGGCGATGACCCGCCGGGCGCTGGCCGAGCTCTTTGCCTTCGACATCGATCATCACCGCGACGCGGTGCTGTATATCGGCGATTCGCTCAACGACGAGCCGATGTTCGGGTTTTTCCCGCATTCGGTCGGGGTCGCCACGGTGCGCCACTATGTCGGACAAATGCGAACCCCGCCGCGCTGGATCACCAAGGGGGGCGGCGGCGCCGGCTTTGTCGAAGTCGCCGCGGCGCTGTTCCGCGCCCAGCACTGAGCGCCGGACCAGGCTCGCCTCAGGCATCGACCGAAGCGGCCAGGATCAGGCTGAGCTGGCACAAGGGCCGTCCGCTTTCGGCCGCCCAGCTGTTGAAGCAGGTTTGCACCGCCGCGCGCTCGCGCCGGTTTTTGGGCGGCGCGGCAATCGCTTCCCAATGGCGCAGCGCCGTGACGACCGCCGGCGTTAGGATGAAGGTGTCCTTGCCGACCATGCGCAGAAACGACGGGCCCGAATTGCCGCCCATTTGACTGAAGCGCTTGGCCAGCGCCTCCCACAACCCGACAATGTCGCTCACCGGCCAGCCCGCCAGCCAAGCGCCGAAGCTGCCGTGTTCTTCGGCGATCGCGAGCATCGCCGCGGCGTTGTCGCGCACCGCTCTGAGCTTGCCGAGATGACGAATGAGCCGGCGGTCGTTGAGCAGCGCCTCGATCGCGTCATCGGCCATGGCCCGCACCCGGCGCGGCTCGAACCGGAAAAAGACTTCCTCGAAGGCCGGCCATTTCGCATCGACGAGGCTGTGCTTGAGCCCGGCGCGAAAGATGCGCAGCGACATCTGCGAGAGAAAACGGTCGTCGCCGAGGCCGGCGAGTTCGGCCCGGCTGCGCGGTGTGATCAGGCGTGCCTCAAGCGCCGCCGCCCCCACCCGGGAGGCCGCCGCCGCGAAGATCGGCGCAAAGGGCGGCGTGGCGGTCAACCCCGCCTCACCGATCGAGCCATACCTCTTCCATCCGCCAGTTATTATAGATGCTATTGACCTGCAGCTTGATCCCCTTGACTTCCGGCCGCCAGCAAGTCGCCGCCCGCATGTGGTACAGGATCGGGCGCACGATGTCTTCTTGCAGCTTGCTGTCGATCTGCCAAACGAGCTGTCGGCGCTTCTGCTGGTCGGTCTCCATCGATTGCCGGTCGATCAGCTTGTCCAGCTCGGGGTTGCAGTAATGCGTGTAATTGCGGTTGGAAGCGCACACGTAATTCTCATAAAAATTCTGATCGGGGTCGTCGAGACCCGATCCGACCAGGCTTTGCGCCATCACAAAATCGCCGCGCATCAGTTGCGGCAGCCAGCTTGCCGTTTCGGTCAGCGACAGCTCGGCGTCGATCCAGATCTGCTTTAATTGATCGGCGAGGATCGCCGCCGGGTCGCGATAGATCGCGAGATTGCGCGCCGCGATCTTGACGGCGAGATGCTTGTCGGGGCCGTACCCCGCCTTCTGCATCAATGCCCGCGCCTGCTCGCGGTTTTTAGCGATGTCGGGGCCATAGCCGGGCAGCTTTTGCATCATGTCCTTGGGCATTCCCCAGACCCCTTCAGGACCGGGAAGCATGGCCGTGCCGATATCGCCCTGACCCTCGCCGAGAATGTCGATGAATGCCTTGTGATCGATCGTCAGGGCCACGGCGCGGCGCAAATCCATGTTGTCGAACGGCGGCTTGCGGGTGATCAGCAGGTTTGGCGCGACATTGAGCGGGGTCACCTCGCACACCGCCTGCGGCATCTGTTTTTTGACGTCCTTCAGCATCGGGATCGTGACCTCGTAGGGAAAGGTCATGTCGAACTTCCCGGCGACAAAGGCCAGCATCGCCGTCGAACGGTCGGGGATGATCGTCCATTCGACCCCGTCGAGATGCGGGATGCCCGGCTTCCAATAATCCGGGTTGCGCTCGGTCTTGATCAACTCGTTGCGCTTGAACTCGACGAATCTGAACGGGCCGGTCCTGATCGGGTGGCGGCGCATCTCGGCCGGCGACACATGGCACGGATAGATCGGGGTGAAACCCGAGGCGAGCAGCTCGATAAACGCCGGCTGCGGCCGCTTTAGGTGAAACGTCGCCTGCGCCTGATTGTCGGCGGTAACTTCCTTCAAGTTGAGCCACCACGCTTCGCGGGCATTGACCCTGAGTTTTTCCTTGGCCTTGCCTTGCAGCAGGTCGAAGGTGCATTTGACATCGGCGGCGGTAAAGGGCTGGCCGTCATGCCATTTGACGCCGGTGCGGAGCTTGAAGGTCAACTCCGTGCCGTCCTCGCTCCACGTCCAACTCTCGGCGAGATCGGGGACGATCGATTTGAGGCTGTTCTGCGGGATGTTGGGGTCGAAGACCACGAGATTGTTAAAGACGCCCATGATCGGGGCGACAACCGAGATCGTGCCTTCCTCGAGGATCGACATGTTGGCCGGGCTGTCGCGGTGGTAGACGCGCAGAATGCCGCCCGGTTTTGGCGCCGACGCGGCGCTCGCCGCGACCGCCGCCAACATTACGACTAGAGCCGCCGCCCCTATGGTCGGTTTCAAGTGCTTCACCCGTTCCTCCTCGTGCCGGCGGCATCCCCCGCCACTTACACCAGGATTAATCCCGCTGACCGGCGAGGCGTCAATCGGCAATCGCGCCCGGCACGCCGCCGCCGACTTGACGCCGGGTGGGTTCAGCGATCACGCTGTCTCAAGATCGAACAGGGCGGAGCCGGGCGATGAAATTGATGTGGTTTCACCTGATGCCCTACACCGAATTGCCGGACGATTTTCGCGACAAGCACCCCTCGGTGTGGGTTGACATCCATTCCTCGCTGTTTG
>JAJPIH010000266.1 GCA_021324875.1 Alphaproteobacteria bacterium | reverse complement strand
GGGGCGCAGGCCAGCGCGATGAACGCCAGCGCCTTTGGTGCGGCGAGCAGCGCCACCGGCGCCAATGCCCTCGCCGTCGGCGAGGCCGCCGCCGCAAGCGGTGCCGGTGCCGCCGCGCTGGGCCAGGCCGCGGTCGCGAGCGGCGCCCAAGCGGCCGCCCTCGGCACCGGGGCGCAGGCCAGCGCGATGAATGCCAGCGCCTTTGGTGCGGCGAGCAGCGCCACCGGCGCCAATACCCTCGCCGTCGGCGAGGCCGCCGCCGCAAGCGGTGCCGGCGCCGCCGCGCTGGGCCAGGCCGCGGTCGCAAGCGGTGCCCAAGCGGCCGCCCTCGGCACCGGGGCGCAGGCCAGCGCGATGAATGCCAGCGCCTTTGGTGCGGCGAGCAGCGCCACCGGCGCCAATGCCCTCGCGGTCGGCGAGGCCGCCGCCGCAAGCGGCGCCGGTGCCGCCGCGCTGGGCCAGGCCGCGGTCGCGAGCGGCGCCCAAGCGGCCGCCCTCGGCACCGGGGCGCAGGCCAGCGCGATGAACGCCAGCGCCTTTGGTGCGGCAAGCAGCGCCACCGCCGCCAATGCCCTCGCCGTCGGCGAGGCCGCCGCCGCGAGCGGTGCCGGTGCCGCCGCGCTGGGCCAGGCGGCGGTCGCAAGCGGCGCCCAAGCGGCTGCCCTCGGCACCGGGGCGCAGGCTAGCGCGATGAATGCCAGCGCCTTTGGTGCGGCGAGCAGCGCCACCGGCGCCAATGCCGTCGCGGTCGGACAAGGGGCTCTCGCCGCCGGGCTCGCCGCGACGTCGCTCGGGCAGGCGGCCGCGGCGAGCGGCGATTTCGCCACCGCTATCGGCCAGGGCGCGCTAGCCAGCGGCTATCAGGCCGCGGCGTTCGGCCAAGGGTCGGTTGCATCGGGCGCGGGATCGCTGGCGGTCGGTCAGGCCGCCCTGGCGAGTGGCGACAACGCGGCGGCGATTGGCGGCGGACAGGGAGCGGTCGCGCTCGGCGCCAACTCGGTGGCGATCGGCTCGGGCGCCCAGGCTCTGGCGTTTCATTCGGTCGCGTTGGGGGCCGGCGCGATCGCCAACGAGCCGAATACGGTCTCGGTCGGCGCCCCGGGCGCAGAACAGCGGATCACCAATGTGGCGCCGGGCGTCGAGGCAACCGACGCGGTCAATTTCAACCAGCTGAATACCGGTCTCAGCAAGCTCGATACGCGGCTCTCGGCGGGCATCGCCGAGGCCTCGGCTTTGGGTGGCGCGATGATCCCCGATCAAGGCCGCACCTTTATCGGCGCCAGCGGTGCCACCTATAACGGTCAAGGCGGATTTGCTTTCGAAATCGTGCACCATCTCGTCGGTTCGGGCGTCGTCTTGTCGGGCGGCGTCGCCGTTGGGACCAGCGGCTCGCAGGCGATCGGCCGGGTTGGCGTCGGCTGGGTGTTCTGAGTGCGAGAACAATCATGTTGTGGCTTGTCCGACGTTCGATAGCCTCGCAGCGCGGCTGCCCGCCCGGCATCACTTACCGGAGCAATGGCGGCGGGGGCGAGAATGCGCGCGCGAAGGACACTAAGCCACGCGACGATAATGGCTTTGATGCTGCTGGCCAGCGCCGCCAGATCTGCCGACCATCGGCCGCCGGCCGCAACCACGGCGCCGGCCGCAACCACGGCGCCCCCGGCCGCGGCACCGCAAGCGCCGCCCGGCGAGGGCGGCGAACTGCAACCGGTGGTGCATGCCGAGCGGGCCGGGATCACCACCTGCCTCGACACAATCGCGCGCCAATCGGCTGCGGCGATCGACGGTCCCCACGCCGCCGTTTCCAGCTGGACCAGCACGGCCCCCAACCAGAATTTGTTTGTGTCGGTGGTCGGCCTCAGCCACCCGGGGCCGCTGGCGCCCAATGCCGGCGCGATCATCGTCGCCGCTCCGCTCGGCGCCGGTCGCTGCGCGGGCACGGTGGTGAAAATCATCCCCAGCGCCCGCTCCTGCAGCGCGATCCAAGCGACATTGGTGGGTTCGGGCAAGACGATCGCAATATTGCAGGGATTGCCGGTCGTCGACACCAAATCGGGTGTCCGCAACCTGCTGCTGCCGACCGCCGGCGGCGGCTGTACATTGGTCGCAATTGCCGTCCAGGAATGAGGGTTTGCCCTTCGCCGAAAGCAGAACCCGATCGCATTGGTTTACACTTTCATCGCAACACCTCGCCATGTCGCGCCGGCTCTTTGTTTCGGATGACATCGGCGCCGATCGCCACAAGGTCCGAAACCCGATAATGTTGCTTGGATCGGGCCCGGACCGTGGCCCAAATAAACCGCATTCGACCGGCACGGGTCTCATTATCCCCGAAACATCAGGCTTGGCGTTCGGATGGGCGCGACGATGATTGCATCGGGGCTATTGTCTTGTTGGAGGGCGCAAATGTCTCACGCCGCAACCGGCATGGCCTTGCCCAGCCCAAAATCAGGATTGTGGAGCCTGTTGGCGGCTCTGCTGCTGGCTTTTTGTCCCCTCGCGGCCCGGGCGCAAGCCCCCAATCCCGTCGTCTGTACCGGCAATGCTCAGCTGCCCCAGCAAGGGCTGCTTCCGGGTGGCGCTCCCCAGCCCGATCTTTTGGTCACCGGCAAATGTACGGTCGGCAAGGGCGGCGCTTATTACTACGGCGATGTTTTTGTGCTGAGCGGCGGGACCCTTGATTTCGAGCAGCCGCCGTCGCCGTTCAATCCCAATCCGCCGCCAAACACCACGCCCGGGGCGCCCGACATCGATTTTTGGGCGAGCTCGATCGTGGTCGAGGCCAATGGCGCGCTCGAGGCCGGCGTCATTGCGCCCTATGGCGCGCCGCGGCTCGGCGACAATGTCGGTGGTTATCTGACCATCTACATCTACGGCAAGAACCAGAGCGTCGATGCGAACGGCAACCCGGTCGATCCGGCCGCCACCCCGGGTCAGGGCGTGGTGTGCAAACCCAATACCGGCGCCGGGCTCGGTCCGTGCGGCATCCCAAGCCAGGTGTGGGCGAACAACGGCAGTTCGGTGCTGCCCGGCTGCGGAGCGGCGGCGACCACGGAGGATTCCAAGTGCATCCCCGGCCTGCCAACCGCGGCAAGCGACTACTTTTACCAATACGGGCCGCTCTATGGCGACAGCAAATGCGCCAACGGGGCGACGTTTTCGGTCAGCAATGGCAAGGCGCTGTGCGGCAGCGCCGCGGCCGACGGCCTGGTCGGCTATTTCGGCTACAAGGTGCTGGCCGTATCTTATGGCGGGTCGCTGATCCTCAACGGCTATAAAGGGGTGGCGACGGGTCTCGACAATCTGCCGCTACAATCCGGGAACAGCTGGCTGCGCCTCAATGGCGACCTCAATCCCGGCACCAGCACATTGGTGGTCGACGGTTCGCCCGCTCAGCGCTGGTGGTTGCCGAGCGACGCCGATCCCAGCCGACCTCATCCGTTACAGATCGTCGTTACCACCACCGATTATGTGCCCGACCATTCCGAAGAGCTCACCGTCACTCAGGTTCAGGGCGACAAGGTCACCCTCGCCTCGCCGCTCAAATGGTTTCACAGTGGCATCCGCTACGCGATCGGCAGCAAGATCACCGATCCCAACGCCAAACAGAACCTGATCAATCACGGTATGGACAGCAGCCTCGTCAATGGCGGCGCTGAAACCCGCGCCGCTGTGGCGTTGTTGACGCGCAATATCCGCATCGTGTCGGGGGGAGATGTTGCGGGCCAGACCTTCGACCAAGCGGTGGCCAAGGCGCAGGCGGCGGGCAAGACCTATTACTTTGGTGCGCATACCGTATTCCGTCAGGGCTTCAGACAGATCCAGGTCGACGGGGTCGAATTTGCCGAGCTCGGCCAGGGCGGCAAGAAAGGCCACTATCCGATCCATTTTCACAAGACCCGACAGGTCCCGCCCGCGACTTTTGTCAATGATTCCTCGGTCAATGATTCGAATACGCGCTGGTATGTCTTGCACGACACCCAGGGCGTAACCTTTCAGCGTGACGTGGGCTGGAAATCGATCGGCCACGGCTATCACCTCGAAGACGGCACCGAGACCGACAACAACCTTTATTCGGATCTCGGGATCATGGCGCGTGCCGCGATCCCGAATGCCGACAACCCGCGTCTGGCCCCGGGCATTCTGGCCGACAACGGCGCCAATGCGGCGACCTCGAGTTTTCCCTACCGTTCGGACAACGAGCATCCGACGGTATTCTGGATCACCAATGGCTGGAACAATCTCGAAGGCGACATGGCGGCCGGGGCGGGCGCCTGCGGAGCGGGCTTTTGGTTCGTGCCGATGGCAAACAGCGACGTCGCTGACGTGCCGACAACAGCGAACAACATCAACGGTCACATGAAATGGGATGACGGCACCGGGGTGTTCGGCTTTGCCGGCTTGCAGCGTGGCGAGAACGGGTTCAGCGGCGCCTCGCCGCTTAAAGACTTCTCGCACAATTATTCAACATCGGCCTATTTCGCTTTTCAGACGACGCCGGACTCGCCGGCCTGCCTCGGGTTTTTGGCCAATAAGGCGCCGGCGCTGAACACTCCGACGGTACGAGAGATCGCGAGCTTTGCACCGCCGCCAGCCGTCGATCTCGCCCAGGACACCTATTATCCGCGCAGCACCGGTGCCCGCAAGGCAACCGCCTGCCCGCTTGCCAGCACCCAGGTGCCGGGATTGCCGCCCCGCTACAACTGCAGCCTGCCTCCGATCGGCAAGGTCGCCAGCCCTTGCGCCTTTGGCGCCGGCTTCCAGCCGGGCGACCCCAACAGTCCGGAATATTGGTGCACGGTCACCGTGCTCGACCATTTCACCGCATCCTTCACCTGGCCGGAGGGGAACTACGCCGGGATCTGGCTGCGTCCGCAATGGTATCTGGTCGACAACAACGTTATCACCGATCCGCAAAATGCCGGGTTTTCGTTTATCAGCGGCGGCGATTTCACCCGCAGCTCGTTGATCGAGGGCGATTGGGCGCTGTTGGAAAACTCGGTCCTTGTCGGCCATACCCAGCCGCAAGACCAGGCCCATCGCTACACGCTCGACACGGGTCCGTTCAATTCGTTCACGGCGGCCGACAATTTCACCTGTGCGGCCTTGGTGCCGCCCGGCAACACCGTGCCCAATTACTGCCTCAACGCCGGCGCCGGCATCAGCATGGTGACCAGCAGCTATTTCTCAAACCAGCGGCTGTTCAGCATCTATGACGGTCCGGCCTACGAAGCGGCCAACGCCTATCTCGACACCACGACCGCACCCTGCGCGCTGGACGGATACAATGGTAAGGGCGGCTGCATGTACGGCACCGGCATGGTCAAGAATATCTTCAAAAACCAGCCCGGTGTGGCAAACTCGCCCTGTTACCTGCCGAACGCGGCGATCGCCTGGAAGCAGCCCAACGGCTTCTTTTACCCGCCGTCGTTTCATTCCAATCATCTTTACTTCGGCAATGTCGAAATCCGCCATTTCGTGATCGACCCGCTGTTCAAGGCATTTTCGGGATCGACCCCGGGCGGCGGTGATTTCGGCCAGGGCGGCACCTATATCACCGATCCGACCGCGGTCAGCAATATCTACTGCCTGACGGCAACCAACGACCCCAAGACCTATTTCAACAGCTTTACCGGGATCGATCGGCAGACCGAGTTGAACGACGACGACGGCACCTTGACCGGGCTGAGCAACAACATCCAGCCCGGCCTGACGCCGCCAAACCCGTTGAAACAGACGATCTCGGTCAACGAGGACGACTTTTTCACCGCACCGGTCGAGACCCCCGAATGCGCGACCAATATCGGCGTCAACGTGACCCCGGCCCACGCCTGCGATCCGCCGAGCCGGGCGGCGCCGACCATCACCGCCAAGACCAGCCCCTACGACTATGTCGCCACCGTCATCTATCATACCCCCGACAGTCTCGGCACCGGCGGCACCTGGTCGAGCACCTGCTCCAACCCGACCTGTTACGGCGTGCCGCTCTACCGCCAATATCTCGCCGGGGTCAATGGCGGCTCCGCGGCCAACAGCACCCGCGAGTGGAAGCACTGGTATGCGAATGGCTGTGACAAGAACATCAGTACGCCACAATGCCGCTGGCCATATATCCGCATGGCCGGCGAGAATATCGCCACCCGCGAGACGCTGACCGTCAACAACGGCGTCTATTATCTCGACACCGCCGTGCCGCTGACGATGCAGCAAAACGAGGCATACAACGCCGAGAATGGCGGCAGTTCCCAAAATCTGTGGTTCAACGCGTTCATGCCGGGCAACACCTACACCGTGTTTTTTGTGTTCGCGAAGGATACGACGCGCCAGACTTACCAGATCTATCTCGGCACCTCGGCCACCGCCAGCAACATCCAGGCGGTGCGGGTCAAGCTCGACACGGCCCAGTTTCCTTCGAGCCCGGTCACCCCGGCGCCCGCGTGGCTCACCGTCGACACCAGCAAGGTCGCCAGCAACGGCATCGTCAGTGTAACCGTGGATCTGACCAAGGTTACCGACGGCTCGCTTGATCCCGTCGCGGCGAACGGGTTGTGCCAGCCGCGACAATTCTGCGCGCCGACCGGGGCCAACAACGCCTGCGTGTCGACCCTGCCGGCCGGCGATCCGCGCAAAACCGATTACGACGCGGTGTGTGGCGAGTGGGCGGTCAAGGACCTCGATTGTCCCCATAGCGGCTGCTATGGCTTTACGTTCACGATCCCCGGCACCGGTTTCGCCGCCAACGCGACGACCTCGAGCCCGACACCTCGCCGCCTGCAGCCCACTGCTTTTCCAACGAATGCGACAGGTCAGGGCCAACCCACCTGGCTTGTCAAATTCCTCGGGACGACGCTGCCACCGGACAACACCGCGAATTCGCAATGTCATTACCCGACCCTGCCTACCTATCCGCCGCCCGGCATGGGCGAGTGCGACGTGCCCGATTGGGTGCCGCAATGAGGTGTCGGCAGGCGTCCTTGCCCACGCGCTAAAGAGGCGCCTGATGCCCGAGGGTATGCCGCCGCCCCTGGCGCAACAGATCGAGGGGCTGCTTCTCGCCCGCGGTTTGCTGTCGGCGGCTGCCCTCGACCGGGTGCGACGCCTTCAGAGCGAGGGGGGCGAGCGCCTTGATCGGATCGCCGCCAAGCTCGGTCTGGTTTCCGAGCGTGATCTTGCCGCCCTCTATGCCGAGACGATCGGCGCGCCGCTGGTTGCGGTGCACGAATTTCCGCCCGATCCGGTCGGCGGCGAGCGCATCCGCGCGGCGTTTTTGAAGCGGGCGCGGATGATCCCGATCCGCGACGCGGCCGAGGCGCTGGTGGTCGCGATGGCCGATCCGTTCGACGACGCCGCGGCTCGGGCGCTCGAATTCGCAATCGACAAACCCATCGCGCGGCGGGCCGCCATGCCCGCCGATATCGACGCCGCCTATCAGCGCCTCTATGGCAGCGGACCGACGGCGCTTGCATCGATCGACGATCTTGCCAGCGAGCGCGAAGACAGCGACCGCGACGAGGATCTGGCGCGGCTCAGGGATCTGGCCAGTGAGGCGCCGGTCATCCGGCTGGTCAATGCGGTGATCACGCGCGCGGTCGAGATGGGCGCGTCCGACATCCATCTCGAAGCGGGCGAGGCGCGGTTGCGCCTGCGCTACCGAATCGACGGCGTGTTGCGCGAGATCGAACCGCCGCCGGCGCGGCTCAAAAACGCCGTGATCTCGCGCATCAAAATCATGGCCAAGCTCAACATCGCCGAGCGCCGGCTGCCGCAGGACGGCCGCATCCGGCTGGCGGTCCGCGGCCGGGAAATCGATTTTCGTGTCTCGACCACCCCGGCCATCCACGGCGAGAGCGTCGTGCTGCGCATTCTCGACCGCGGCAGCTTGGCGCTCGATTTTGCGGCACTCGGTTTTGCTGCCGATCTGCTGCCGGATTTTATCGACATCTTGAACCGGCCGCACGGCATCGAGCTGGTCACCGGGCCGACCGGCAGCGGCAAGACAACCACACTCTACGCCGCCCTGACCTTTCTCAATCGTCCGGAGAGCAAGCTGCTGACGGTCGAAGATCCGGTCGAATACTTGCTCGACGGGGTCAATCAAGTCCAGATACGCCCGCAGATTGGCCTGACTTTTGCCGACGCGCTGCGCAGTTTTCTGCGCCAGGACCCCGACATCCTTATGGTCGGCGAGATCCGCGACCGCGAGACCGCCGAGATCGCGGTGCAGGCGGCGCTGACCGGACATCTCGTGCTGTCGACGGTCCATACCAATGACGCGCCGAGCGCCATCACCCGGCTCCTCGATATGGGGATCGCGGATTATCTGCTGACCTCGACCCTCAACGCGGTGTTGGCGCAGCGCCTGGTGCGGCGGCTATGCCGCTGCCGCGTGCCTTATCGGCCGCCGGCGGCGCTGGCCGAGCGGCTCGGCTTTGCTTGGGGTGAGATTACCCTGTTTAAGCCCGGCGCGTGTGTCGAATGCGGCGGCACCCGCTATCGCGGACGCACGATGATCCTTGAATTGATGCCGCTCGACGAAGGGCTGCATTCCCTGATCTTGCGCCATGCCGACGCCCGCGAGATGCGCGCCGAGGCGGTGCGCGCCGGGATGCGGACGATGTATGCGCATGGCCTTGCCAAGGCGCTTGAAGGGGTGACGTCGATCGAGGAAGTCATCCGCGTCACCCACGACGCGTGAGCCGATCATGCCCCGCTTTCGCTACCGGGCGCTGACGGTTTCCGGCGAGATCGTTTCGGGCGAGATCGACGGCTTCGATCGCGCCGCGGTCGTCGCCCGGCTGAACGACGACGCATTGCTGCCGATCGACGCGGTCGAGAGCGGCACGACCGGGGCTCGCCTTTCGTTTCGCCTTGGGCGCGCCCCGGGGCTCGGCCTGCGCGATCTGGCGCGGTTCAGCCAGCAGTTCGCCCGGCTGTTGCGCGCAGGGTTGCCGCTCGACCGCGCGCTCGAGATTTGTCTCGGGCTCGCCGCCGATCGCGGCGGCGCCGACGCAATTCGCGCGGTGCTCGCGCGGGTGCGAGACGGCGCCGGCCTCGCCGAGGCGATGGCGGCCCAAGGGCGCGCCTTCCCCCGGGCCTATGTCAGCCTGGTGCGCGCCGGCGAGGAGAGCGCGGCCCTGCCGGCCGTCTTGAGCCGGACGGCGGACTTTCTCGGCCGCGCCGAGGCCAACCGGCAACGCATCGTCTCGGCGCTGATTTATCCGGCCCTGCTTGTCGCTGTGGCGGCGTTGTCGGTGGGGCTGGTGTTGACGGTCGTTTTACCGCAATTCGCGCCGCTTTTTGCCGAGGCCGGCGCAAGGCTGCCGCACAGCGCGCGGCTCTTGTTGGCGACGGGGGACACGCTGGCCGCCGCGTGGTGGGCAATCCCACCGGTGATCGCCGCGGCGATCTTGGCCGGGCGGCAGGCGCTACGGGCGCCGCGAATTGCCACCGCCCGCGATCGCCTGCTCCTGGCCCTGCCGCTGGCCGGCCCGCTGATCCGGCGCATCGAAATCGGCCGGTTTACCCGTACCCTTTCCGTGCTGCTGGCCAATGGCGTGCCCGGGCCGCGCGCCTTGGGTCTGGCCGGAGCGGTGATCAAAAACCGTGTCATTGCGGGCGCAGTCGAAACCGTTGCGGCGCGGTTTCGCGAAGGCGAAGGCCTGTCGGTACCGCTGGCGCGAAGCGGTGAATTTCCGCCTCTTGTCATCCAGCTGATCCGCACCGGCGAGGAAAGCGGGCGGCTCGACGAGATGCTCAACGAAGTGGCCGAGACCTGCGAGGAGGAAGCCGGACGCACGATCGAGCGTCTGATCGCGCTGCTTGTCCCGGCGATCACGGTGGCGCTGGGCGTCCTTGTCGCCGCCGTCATCGCGACCGTTATGAACGCGATGATCAGCATCAACGACCTGGCGATTTGAGGGTTTGGCGGGCAGCGGCCATGAGGCGCGGCTTCACGCTGATCGAGCTGTTGGTGGTCCTGGCGATCCTCACCCTATTGCTGACCGCCACGCCCCGCTTTCTGGCCGGGATGGCATCGCTCCGGCTGCATTCCGCGGCCGACGACCTCGTCGCGACATTGCGGGATCTGCACGCAGTAGCGATCCGCGAGCAGACGACGACCGACTTTGCCCTCGATCCGGCAACCCGCAGCTACCGCCTGTCAACCGTAGCCGGCGCCAAGCCCCTACCCGCCATCGTCACCCGTGTTTCCCTGAGCGGCGTTGACAGCTCGCTGGTTCCCGGCGAATCGACGACGCGCATTCTGTTCTACCCCGACGGCAGCGCCAGCGGCGGCGTCATCCGTCTGCAGCACGGCAATGTGTCGGCGTCGATCGCGGTTGATTGGCTGACCGGGCGGGTCCGCCGCGATGACTGACGGGCAAGGCCGCGGCTTTACGCTGATCGAGGTGCTGGTTGCGCTGGCGATCCTGGCGCTGACATTCACCTTTGCTTATCGCGCGATATCGGGCGGGCTCGACCGGCTCTTCAGCGACGGTCAGGCGGAGCGCGCGGTCCTGTTGGCGCAAGCGCAGCTGGCCCGGGTCGGTCATGATATCGCGTTGGTCGACGGGACTACCGACGGCCGCGACCCGAGCGGTTTTTCGTGGCAGATCACAGTCTCCCCCTATGGCTCCGGGCAGGGCGTTCTCGCCGGCCACCGCGTGGTTGTGGCCGTTGCCTGGCGCGCCGGGTTGTGGGTACGGCAGGTGCAGCTGGAAACGGTCCGGCTCGGGCCCGCGGACAACTCGCCATGAATGGGCTCCGCGACCGCGATGAGGCCGGCTTTACCCTGCTCGAACTGCTGATCGCCTTGACATTGGTCGGGCTTCTGTCAACCCTCGTTTTTGGCGGGGTTCGCTTGGCGTCGCGCGCCTGGGAAAAGTCGGACACTCGGGCCGAGGACGCCGCCGATCAATGGTCTGTTGAACATGTTTTGCGCCATGCGATCACCGCAGCCTATCCGGGCTTTGCGTCGCGTGATCGCCACGACCCGACACTCGCCTTTAATGGCGAGGCCCAATCGCTCGCCCTATTGGCCCCGTTGCCGTGGGCGCTCGCCGCCGGAGTCATCGCGCGGATGAGGTTCTATCTCACCGGCGACAAACCGGCGCAGAGGCTGGTTTTGGCCTGGCGCCTCGATCTCCCCGCCGCCGACGCCGAAACCGACCTGCCCGAGCAAGAGGTCGTTCTGCTCGACCGGGTGCGCGCGCTCGGCTTTGCTTATTTTGGCGCTCTTGAACCCGGACAGGCGCCGGTTTGGCAGCACCGCTGGGCGGAGCAGAGCACGCTGCCGCAGCTCGTGCGCGTGCATCTCGAGCGAAGCGACCCGGCGCTCCCGGTCTGGCCCGATCTCATCGCCGCGCCGCAGGTAACGGTCAATTCGGCGTGTCGCTTTGATCCGCTGACCGCCGAATGTCGGCGGACCCAATGACGGTCGCGCTGTCATCGCCGCCGATCGGCGATCTCGCGCGGCTGGTGCGTCGCGGAGTGACCTGGTGGGTTGACGAACTGGCGCAATTGCTGCCCCGCCGTCTCTCCCGCTTGCTCGGCCACGAGCCGGAGCCGCTGATCCTGACGACGATCGGGCCCGGCGGCGGCGCCATCTGGCGGTCCGAGGCCTCGCGGATGTCGACCCATCCGGGACGCACCCCGGTCACGATCGCGATCGACGCGTCGCTGGTATTCGAGGCCTCGCTCGACCTGCCGCGGGCGGCGCGGCGATCGTTACGGCCGATCCTGGAACACCAGATCGAACGGCTGGTGCCGCTGACGGCAGGCGAAACCCGCTTCGACTTTCGGGTGGCGCCCGGCGCCGACGACAACATGATCCGCGTTCGGGTGTTTATCGCCAAGCGCAGCGCGCTCGACGCGGCGCTGACCACCGCGCGCGATGCCGGTCTCAACCCCCGCCGCATCGTGATCGCCGGTTGGCGCGAACCAGGACCGCCGCCGACGTTGTGGGAATCCGACCAGATCACCGATACCGGCCGCGCGCTTCGCCGCCGGATGGAGATTGCCGCGCTGGCCCTCGCCGCGCTGGCCTACGGGCTCTACCTGCACCGCCTTGACCAGATCCGCGACGAGTTGCAGGCGCGGGTCGCCGCCGCCCAACCGGCGGCTGAGACGGTCGGCGCGCTTGCCCGGAAACTCGCCGGCGCCGATGCCGAGGCAGCGTTTTTTGCTCGCCGCACCCGGGCGATGACGCCGCTTCAAATCATCGACGCTGTAACGATGCTGGTGCCGAACAACAGCTGGCTGACGGGGCTCGTCCTCGATCACGACACCATCGAGATCAGCGGTTATTCGCCAAATGCCAGCGCCCTTGTTGAATTGGTGGAACACTCGGCGTTGTTCCGGAACCCGCGCTTCAGTTCGCCGATCACCCTCGCCCCTGACGGCAAGCGCGAGCATTTCGACCTTACTTTCGAAACCAAACGCGTGCTGGTCCGATGAACATTGCCGTGTCACCGCCGATGCGGCGCATTTTGGCGTTGGTGCTGCTGCTGCTGCTGACCCTGTTCGTCTGGTCGGTGGCGGTTCGGCCCGTGATTGAACTTTCGACGGATCGCTATGCCGACATCGAGGCATTGTCCGCAAGGTTGGCCCGCCTCGATGCGATTATCGGCCGCCGCGCCGAGCTCGAACAGCGCCTGCGGTCGCAGCAGAACCGCCTCGCCGCGGCCGGCGGGTTGTGGCACATGGCCAGCGCCACCGCGATCGGGGCGGCTGTTCAGCAGCGGCTGCACCAGGCCGTCGCGGAGAGCGGCGGCCGCATCGACAGCAGCTCCGAGGCGCGCGAGACCGCCGAACACGGCTTTGTCAAGGTTACGGTGCGTTTCAGCATTGCCGGCACCCTCGAGACATTGACCCGGACGCTGGCCGCGATCGAGGCGGCGCGCCCGGCGCTGTTCGCCGACCGGGTCGCGGTCACGGCTCCCGATGCGCCGCCGGCCGACGCACCGCCGCCGCTGCGCTTCGACATCGATGTCAGCCTCTATCGAGCGAGCCCACAATCATGATGGCGCCCCGCTTCGGCACGCGGGTCGGCTGGCCGATCGTATGGCGCGGCGGCCTCGTGCTCGCGGCGGCGGCGGCGGTGATCATCGAGCTTGCGACACCGGTGCGGCTGCCGCCCATGCCACGCCATGAAGCCGCGCCACCCAGGGCTGAGCCGGCGGCGCCGGCGCCGCAATCCGGGCCAATCATCGCGACCTATCAGGCAATCGCGCAACACCCGTTATTCTCTCCGACACGCACCCCCTATACCCCTCCCAAGCCCGCTCCATCCGCGGCCACGGCAGAGTCGTCGCCGCTGCGCAATTACCTGCTGCTGGGCACGATTATCGAAGGCGGGACCCAGGTCGCCTTGCTGAAGGCGCCGGGAAACGGCAGCCCGATCCGCGCCGTGCCGGGTGCAGTCATTGCCGGGTGGCGGCTGCGCGAGATCACCCCCGACACCGCGCGGTTCGAAAACGGATCCGCGCGCTTCACCCTGCAGTTCCCGCACCCGCGCTGGCCGCATCCATGACCGGCCGCAATGCGCCCGGCTTTGCCCTTGTCTCGGTGCTGTGGGCGGCAATGGTGCTGGCGGTGATCGCGGCGAGCATCATCGCCACCGCTCGAACCGAGGCGCACCTCAACCAGATACGCTATGCGACGGCACAATTCACCGCCGCCGCCGACGGCGCGATCAACCTTGTCTTGTTGCGCATGCTCGATCCGGCGCCCGCGACTCACCCGCCGGCCGATGGCATCCCGTTTGCTGTGCATTTCGCCGGGCGCAATATCGCGATGCGCGTCGAAGACGAAGCCGGCAAGATCGATCTGAACATGGCTCCGGACGGCCTGATGCGCGGGCTGTTTATCGCCACCGGGCTTGATCCGCAAAGGGCGCAGGGCCTCGCCGACAAGATCCTCGACTGGCGGGAAGCCGGGATCGGCCGGCGGCTCGACGGCGCCAAGGCCGAAGACTATCGCGATGCAGGCTATTCTTACGGGCCGCGCGAAGGGCCATTCCAATCGGTTGCGGAATTGCGGCTGGTGATGGACATGACCCTGTCGCTCTTTGCGCGCGTGGCGCCGTCATTGACGATCTATTCGCAATCGGCTTGGGTCGATCCGGCATTTGCACCGCCTGATGTGTTGACGGCGCTCGCGCATATGGAGGCGGTTCCGGCGGCGCAGATCCTGGCGCGCCGCGCAGCCGGCCTCGGTGCCCCGGTAATCATCGGCCATGCGTTCACGATCGACGCCGAAATCGACGGCCCCGGCGGGTTGCGGGTCCGGAGGGAGGCGGTCGTGCGGCTGACCGGGTCGGAAAAACGGCCGCTGCTGGTCTATGGCTGGGATTGAACCCGGAAGGCCAAGCTCAGGGAGCGGACCGCGCGGGCCGCGCCGCCGAGCTTGGGCCGGCTCGCCAATGGCCTGCGCCGTGGTGCGGGCGGGGAGACTTGAACTCCCACGTCCTCTCGGACAACAGATTTTGAG
>JAJPIH010000018.1 GCA_021324875.1 Alphaproteobacteria bacterium | reverse complement strand
GGTATTGGACGTCGCGTGGCAATGTGCGCTGCACCGAACCGTCGATGTTGAGATCGACAAGACTGGCCAGAAAGCCGCGCCGCGCCACCGCCCGCGACAATTCTCGCGGCTCGAGACTGATCAGCGTCGGCGGCCCGTCGCCGCCATAGACGATGCCCGGGACCCGTCCGGCGCGCCGCGTGGCGCGGGCGGCTCCCTTGCCGGCGCGCTCACGCCGCTCGGCGTTCAAGGTGATCGTCTCGGGCATTGCGATAATCTCCAGTTTGCGCGGGGCGGCCGCAGAGCGGCCGGGTTTAGATTGGCATGCCGGCGCGCAACGGCAACCCGCGTGCGCGGGTGTGACAGGCTCGGGTGTAGGGGATCAGTCGAACAAGCTCGATACCGACCGTTCCTCGCTGATCCGGCGGATCGCTTCGGCCATCAGCGGCGCGATTGAAATCTGGCGGATGTTGTGCGCGTCGCGCACCGCCTGGGTCGCCTGAATGCTGTCGGTGATGACCAGCGATTTGATCGGTGAATCGCCGACCCGCGCCACCGCCCCGCCCGAGAACACGCCATGCGTGACATAGGCGCACACCGACGAGGCGCCGGCTTCGATCAAGGCCTGGGCGGCGTTACACAGGGTTCCGGCGCTGTCGACGATGTCGTCAACCAGGATGCAGCGCCGTCCGGCGACGTCGCCGATGATGTTGACGACTTCCGAGACGCCGGCCCGCTCACGGCGCTTGTCGATGATTGCGAGGTCGGCGTCGAGCCGTCGCGCGACATTGCGGGCGCGGACCACCCCGCCGACATCGGGCGAGACCATGATCAGGTCATGACGGCCATGCTGGTCGAGGATGTCCTTTACCAGCACCGGCGCGGCATAGAGATTGTCGGTCGGGATATCAAAAAATCCCTGGATCTGCCCGGCATGCAAATCGAGGGTCAAGACCCGGTCGGCGCCGGCGGCGGTGATCATGTTGGCGACCAACTTGGCCGAGATCGGCGTCCGCGGGCCCGATTTGCGATCCTGCCGGGCGTAGCCGTAATAGGGGATCACCGCCGTCACCCGCCGCGCCGAACCGCGCTTGAGGGCGTCGAGGCAGACCAACAATTCCATCAGGTGGTCGTTGGCCGGGAACGATGTCGACTGGATCACAAACACGTCTTCGCCGCGGACATTTTCGAGAATCTCGACAAACACCTCCATATCCGGAAAGCGACGCACGCTCGCCTTGGTCAGCGGCAGATCGAGGTAATCGGCAATGGCTTCGGCGAGCGGCCGGTTACTGTTGCAGGCGAGGATCTTCATGATGCGTCACATGATCGTGCCGGGAGCGCGTCCGCGGCCGGGCGCAACGATAATGTAACGGTGCGACGAAGCGCTGGCAACCTTGCCGCCGTGTGCGGTGCGGTGCGACCCGGCCGCGGCCCGCATCGCGGCGCGAGGCTCAGGATTTGGGGGCGGGTGGCGCCGCGCCGTGCTCGATCAACTGCATGATCCCGCTCTCGGCCGCGACAGCGACGGTATAGGCGACATCGCCCCACGCGCCGTCGAGCAACCCGGCGGGCACGTCGTTCTGTTGCGCGACGGTGCCGATCTCGCTGTCATCGGCGCGGCGCACCCGCCAGACAATCTTGACGTGCTGCTTGCCGTCGATCGGCTTGTCGACCCCGACCCGAGCATCGAGCAACAGATCGACCTTGGCCTGAGGATCGGTGACGATCGACAGATCCTGCGTCTTCAGCACAGCGATGACCGCCTCAGCCAGGGCTCGGTCGCCATCGCCGGGCGCCCCCTTGACCGGGCCGACGAGAAGGCGGGTCTGCTGCTGCGCCACCGCCGCTTCGACCGGCGCCTTGCCGTGCAGCATCGCGGCGATCTGATCGGCGCTTGCTGCGGCCAGGTGGTCGACGGCGTCGTCCTTGCCGAGCCGCCAATCCTCGGCCCCGGCGACGATGCGCTCGGCCCGCGACCCCACCAATTTGCCGGACGGGTCGTGCAATTTCCACAGCACGACGATCGCCGCCTTGTCGCCCGAGGGCGGCATCGCCTGCAGCCGGCCGTCGAGCTGATAGCTCATCAGGCCGACAACCCGGTCGCTGGCGGCGACATCACGCTCTTGCAATGCCTTGGACATCGCCGCGGCAAGCTTTTCGGCCGTGGCCCGCGGCGCGCCGGCGATCGGCGCCACCGCCACCGGGGCAGTGTCGCGCAAGGCTAGCATCGGTGAGCCCGGCTTGGGCACATCATTGGCGAAGGGGTGGGGAAGGGGCTGGCAGGCGGCGAGCGCTAGGGACGCCGCCGCGCTCCACCAGGCCCGCTGCCGCGGCCTGACGCCCGGCCAAGGCCCGGGCCGCAACCTGAGCAGACGAGGCATGACCGGCGCCACAACCGGACGGCGGGCTCAGCCCGCGAGGGTGATCGCCGAGAGGCCGAGACCGAAAGCCGGCTCGCCGCGCAGGCGGGCGCGTCGATAGCTGAAAAAGAGATCGCTTTCGGTGACGGTGTCGTGGGCGGCCTGCTCGATCTCGCCGACCCCGAGCCGGGCGAGGCGGTGGGCGATATAGCCGCGCAAATCAAACAGAAAATGGCCGTCGTGCGGAGCCGGCGCGAAAAATTGCGCGGCCGCCCGGTCGTGCGCGAGGATCGGCTGCGGGAATTCGGGACCGACTTCGTAGGATGCCGGTCCGATCGATGGGCCGATCCCGGCGTGAATGCGCCCGCGCGTTGCGCCGAGCTGCTCCATCAGCATGACCGTAGCATCGACGACCCCGGCGAGTGCGCCCCGCCAGCCGGCATGCGCGGCGCCGACCACGCCGGCGGCGGGATCGCACAGCAGCACCGGCGCGCAATCCGCCGCCAGCACCCCAAGCACGACACCCGGAGAATTGCTGGCCATGCCGTCGGCCGCGGGTGCGGCGTCGCGCGACCAGGGTTGGCTAACAATCAGGGCGCGCGCGCTGTGAATTTGGCGGCAGGTGACCAATCGCTCCGCCGGTGCGGCCAGCATTTCCATCGCCGCGGCGCGGTTGCGCTCGACACGGTCGATTTCGTCGCCGGAGCCGTAGCCGCAATTCAGCGATGCGTAGACCCCGTCGCTGACCCCGCCACGGCGGGTGAAAAAAGCGTGGCGAACCCCATTGATCCGATCGAGGCCGGAAAGGCGAATCATCGTGTCGGTTGCCATCCTTCGAACCCCGGCGGCATGCCCCAGTCCCCGGACGTCAGCGCGAGCACCTGGTAGAGGCTGCCCATTTGCTCGGGGTCGAGCAAGCGTTTCGCACCGCTGGCCAGCGCTTCGCGTTGGGCTGCCGGCGCATGCCGACACAGCCGCTCAAGCCGGGCGGCGGCGCCGAGCTGGCGCAAAAACGCGCCCTGTGGAACCGGGCCGCAAGCGCGAGCACCGGCGGCTGCGGCGGTCTCGGCGATAGCTGCGAAATCGACGCCGGCACTGAGATCGGCGGTGCCCGGTGCGGCCAGCGGATCGACCGGCGCATGGTCGCGGAACGCGCGCAGGCTGGCGCCGAGACCGCTCTCGCGGCAACCATAGTCGATGAACAACGCCGCGCCGGGTGAGCGGGCCAAACGGGCGGCGAGGGTGGCGGCGAGCGTCGCCGCAGCCGGGCAAATCTCGAAAACGCCGTCGATGGGTGCGGTCTC
>JAJPIH010000032.1 GCA_021324875.1 Alphaproteobacteria bacterium | reverse complement strand
GGTGTTGGCGCTCGCCAGCGCTTGCAACCGGGCGGCAAGGTTCGGGGTTTCGCCAACCACCGCCTGCTCCCGGGCGGCGCCAGCGCCGATCAGGTCGCCGACCACGACCAGCCCGGTCGCGATCCCGACGCGGCAAGCAAGCGCCGCTCCCCCGCCCGGCGCGAGGGCTGCGACGGCGTCGACAAGGGCGAGCCCGGCGGTCACGGCGCGCTCGGCATCGTCCTCGCGGGCTCGCGGATAGCCGAAATAGATCAGCACCCCGTCGCCCATGTATTTGGCGACAAAGCCGCCGAGACGGCCGACCGTGTCGGCGACGCAGCGGTGATAGGCGCCGATCACGTCGCGCAGATCCTCGGGGTCGAGCTGCACGGCAAGAGGCGTCGAACCGACCAGATCGACAAACATGACCGTCAGCTGTCGCCGCTCTGCGGCGACGCCAACGCCGGATCCCGGGTCGTCGCGGTCGGGCGGCGGTGCGGCGGTCGCTCGCCCCTCGAGCGCGGCAATCGCCTCGATCAGCCGCCGGCGATGCCCCACCGACACGACGCCGATCTCGCGCAGATCCTCTGCCGTCAGGCGCGGGAGCACCGTTTCGTCGATGTCGTTCTCGCGGAACGCGGTGTCGTACCGCTCAAGCCCCAGTCCGCGAAGCCACTCGGAGACGTCGAGCGCCATCGGTTGACGATTACCTGACATGCACCGCTACCGTCGCTTTGCCGCCGGGCGGGCCGCCAGTCGCGATCTTAGCCCGGTGCACACCGGCGCAGAACCGATCTCGTCACACTCACGGGCGGATGTAGCTCCACCCCGCTTCCTCGAGCTGGTCAGGCGTACGACGCCCGCGGGCACGACGGTCGCCTCGGCGATCAGCGGGATCGGGTGCCCCTCAGCCTTTTCCATGTTCATTTGGGTGTTGTGACAGGCGGAAAGCCGCAAATCGGGGCCGTCTTTCGAAGACTTGATTTGCTTGATGCGGTCCTTCACCGGCGAAGTGTCCTCGCGCAGCATGTTGAGCCCCGGCCCATAGGCGACGATCTCGATTTGGACGCTTTCACCTTTGCTCGTGTAGTATTTGATCGCATTCTGCGCGTTGCTCAGCGCCAGATTCATCCGACCCGGATCGTTCTGACTGACCTGAATAGCGATGCGGTGGCTGGGTCTGTCGGCGGCGAGACTGGGCCCCGCCAGAAACGCCACCGCAAACACGATGATAACGCGACGAAAAATCGGGTTCATTCCGGTTCTCTCCCACTTCTTTTATTCAATCGCAGGTACAGTCTAGCGATGACCGGCCACAGCGGGGAACATATGCGCGCATCGGGCTGAATTGATCGCGGCCGCAAATCGGCGCAAAAGCGGACGATCGCCACCACCAGGCCGGCTGTGCCCGCGGCGCCGGCCCGGACACCACGATCAAACCGCGGGGGGTCCCGCTACGATGTTACGACCCGGGTCCACAGCAGGCGGGCGTCGCGGCCCGGGTCGCGGACGACACTACACTGATGGTCGAACACCATTGTCGCGCGCTCGTCTGGCGTGTAGGCGGGCCAGGCCGGGAGCGCCGGATTGTCGGGACGGCCGTGGCGGGCGAAACCGATCCAGGTGTCGGCGATGCGGGCCGCCAGTTCGCGCGCCCCCGGAGCGCCGGCGGTGGTGTCAGCAACCTCGGTATTGTCGAACACAAACGGCAGGTCCATCGCGTGGTGGGCCTTGACCCGTCCGTCATGGGCCGGGCTCTGCCAGTCGAGCGAATACATCCACACCGCTGCGTGGCGGCGCGCGGCATAGCGTTCGGCGAGGATTACCGAGCGGATCCAAAAATTCGATCCGGTTAATGCCGCGACCAGGCGGTCGGCGGGGCGCGCCTGCGGCATCGCCGCCCGATAGACCGCGAGCAGCGCCTCGGTTTCGGGGCCGGCCACCGCGGCAACGCGCTCGCGCAATTCGGTTTCGGTCAAAAGGCCATTCCACACCCGGTCGTCATCGGCGAGAAAAAACGCGCTCTCCTCGCGCGTGCCGCCGACCATCACCGGCACGGCGCGGGCGGTTTCCGGAGCGCCCGGGTGACAAGGGTGCTGCGGCAGGTCGGCGCCATCCACGACCGGTCCGAAATCATAGCGGTCGAGCAACGGCCATTGCGAGCGGCCGACGGCGCACGCCGCCGGGGCGATCGCCGCCACGATTTGCGCGGGCGGCAATTCCTGCAGCCGAGCACACTCGTCATCGCGCAGCCCGAGTGCGCGCAATGCTGCCTCGGCGAGCGCGTTTGCCCGCTCGCGCGTCGACACGCGGATCGCCGCCCCGCTTTGAATGATCGCGCGGTGAAAGAGCCCTTTCGCCGCCGGCATGGCGAGCAGAACGCTGACCTTGCCGCCACCGCCCGACTCGCCGAACACCGTCACATTGCCGGGGTCGCCGCCAAAGGCCGCGATGTTGTCGCGCACCCACTGCAGGGCAGCGACGATGTCGAGTATCCCGGCGTTGCTCGCATGCATCCAGCGTCCGCCGCCGATATCGTCGAGGTGCAAAAAGCCGAGAATGTTGAGGCGGTGGTTGACGGCCACAACGACGACGTCACCGCGCCGCGCGAGGTTGGCGCCGTCGGTCACCGCGCGATTGGCCGAGCCATAGGCGAAGGCACCGCCATGCAGCCAGACCATGACCGGCCGCTTGCCACCATCGCCGAGACCCGGCGTCCATAAATTGAGAGTGAGGCAATCTTCGGTTTCGGCGGTGGTGTCGGCGGGACCGAGCAGGGTTTCGAGCACCGCCCGGCGCGCCGGCCGGTTGGGCAGCTGCCAGGCGCGGCCGGCAAAGCCGGTCGCCGCGCGCACGCCGCTCCAGCCGAGCGCCGGTTGCGGCGCTCGAAAGCGGTTGTGGCCGGCCGTCGAGGCGCCGTAAGGGATGCCTTTGAGCGCGTGAATGCCGTTCGCAATCGTCCCCTGCACTTTCCCCGAGGCGATCTCGACGACCGGCCCCAGCCTCGCCTCTGCCGCAGTGACGTCGTTGGCCATAGCTGCCCTTTCTTGCGCTTGGCGTTGATTGGCGAGCGAGCTTAGCGCGAAGCGGGCAGCGCCAGAAGGCCGCGCGGTGCGTCGCTTCGGGCAAACGCTTTGCCTGCGGCCGCACCGCCGCTATGCTCGGCGCGGCTCGCAACCGAAACCCGAGGGGGAGCAACATGGCCTTTTACGAATTGCGCCAATACAAGGTCCTGCCCGGCAAGATGAACGAGTGGGTCAGGATCATGGAGGAGGAAATCATCCCCTTCCAGGTGTCGAAGGGCATGGTCATCACCGGCAGCTATCGCGGTGAGACCGATGACAGCTGCTATGTCTGGATGCGCCGGTTCGAGAGCGAAGCCGAGCGCGAAGCGCTCTATAAGGCGGTCTACGACAGCGATCATTGGAAAACCAAGATCGCGCCGCGCGTTCCCGAATTTCTCGATCGCAGCGCGATGGTCGTCACCCGTATCGTGCCGACGAAAAAATCGACGGCCCAATAAGCGGCCCCAGGGAGCGGGCGCGAACGGCCGCCGGGCGGCAGCGGGCTGGGCGCGCCGCAGCCATCGTCATCGCCGGTCTGCGCCGGCCCAGCGCTCGCAACGCGTCGTCCGGTCGAGAAAAACCCCGCCGAGGCCCCGCTTGCCTGCCGCCGGTTACTGGTTGAGCCAGCGGCGGGCGAAGCCGAGCAGGCCCTGAGGCATAAAGATGACGATCAGGACAAAAATCACGCCGACCGGAATCAAATAAAACTCGGTGAAAAACCGCGACAGCGCCTCGCGCAGCAGCAGAAAAAAGGCGGCCCCGACGATCGGCCCGACCAGCGTGCCGATGCCGCC
>JAJPIH010000066.1 GCA_021324875.1 Alphaproteobacteria bacterium | reverse complement strand
TTCCTTGAGCGCAAACATCGCCTCGACATCGACAAGATCCCCGGCGATCGCCGCGATGCGCTCCCCCGGCACCCTGTTGAGCCGGTCGGCGACACGGTCGAGGGCCTCGCGCCAATCGCTCTCGGCGCGCGCCCCGCGGCGCCCGATATAAGGGCGGTCGAGGCGTCGCCGGCGCAACCCGTCGATCGCATAGCGCGTCTTGTCGGAAATCCACTCCTCGTTGACCGCATCGTTAAGCCGCGGCAGCACCCGCAGCACTTGCGAGCCGCGCGCATCGATGCGGATGTTGCTGCCGACCGCGTCGAACACGTCAACCGATTCGGTCTTGGTCAATTCCCAGGGCCGCGCGCTGAACGCATAAGGTTTCGAGGTCAGCGCCCCGACCGGGCACAGATCGATGATGTTGGCCGAGAGTTCGGAGCCGAGGGCGCGTTCGACATAAGTCGAGATCTCCATGTCCTCGCCGCGGCCGGTGGCGCCCAGCTCCTGGACGCCGGCGATTTCGGTCAGAAAGCGGATGCAACGCGTGCAATGGATGCAGCGGGTCATATGGGTTTCGACCAGCGGCCCGAAATTCTTGTCGCGCACCGCGCGCTTGTTCTCGGCAAAGCGGCCGCGGTCAAAACCATAGGCCATCGCCTGGTCCTGCAGATCGCACTCGCCGCCCTGGTCGCAGATCGGACAATCGAGCGGATGGTTGATCAGCAAGAACTCCATCACGCCCCGGCGCGCCTTGACCGCCTTTTCCGAGCGGGTATGAACGACCATGCCGTCGGCGACCGGCATCGCGCAAGAGGCGACCGGCTTTGGCGAGCGTTCAACCTCGACGAGGCACATCCGGCAGTTGCCGGCAATCGCCAGCCGCTCGTGAAAGCAGAAATGCGCGACCTCGATCCCGGCCATCTCGCAGGCTTGCAGGATCGTGGTGCCCGCCGGGACCTCGATTTCACCGCCGTCGATCGTCAGCTTGGGCATCGGCAAATGACCTGTCGTCTCGCGTGCGGCGCCGCTCGAACGCTCATTCCGCCGCTCGCGGCATTGCGGCCGCGCGATACTTGGCGATACGGCGCTCGATCTCGGGGCGGAAATGCCGGATCAGCCCCTGGATCGGCCACGCCGCGGCATCTCCCAGGGCGCAAATCGTATGGCCTTCGACCTCGTAGCTGACATCGAGCAGCATGTCGATTTCGGCCACCGCCGCGTTTCCTTCGACCATGCGTTCGATGACCCGCCACATCCATCCGGTTCCTTCCCGGCACGGTGTGCATTGACCGCAACTTTCGTGTTTGTAAAACGCCGACAGCCGGGCGATGGCTTTGACGATGTCGGTCGATTTGTCCATGACGATGACCGCGGCGGTGCCAAGCCCGCTTTTGACCGCCTGCAGGCTGTCAAAATCCATCAGCACCTCTTCGCAGACCGATCTCGGCAGCACCGGCACCGACGACCCGCCCGGGATCACCGCGAGCAGATTGTCCCAGCCGCCGCGCACCCCGCCGGCATGGCGCTCGATCAGCTCCTTGAGCGGGATCCCCATTTCCTCTTCGACATTGCACGGCGCATTGACGTGACCCGAGATACAGAAGATCTTGGTGCCGGTGTTGCGCGGGCGGCCGATCCCGGCAAACCACGTCGCCCCGCGGCGTAGAATCGACGGCACCACCGCGATCGTCTCGACATTGTTGACCGTGGTAGGACAGCCATAGAGGCCGACCGCCGCCGGGAATGGCGGCTTCAGCCGCGGCTGGCCTTTGCGCCCTTCGAGGCTCTCGAGCAGCCCGGTTTCCTCGCCGCAGATATAGGCGCCGGCGCCGCGGTGCAGATAAAGCTCGAAATCATAGCCTGAACCGCAGGCGTTCTTGCCGATCAGCCCGGCGGCATAGGCTTCATCGATCGCCGCTTGCAGGCGCTGCGCTTCGTTGTAGAACTCGCCGCGAATATAGATATAGCCGTATTGCGCCCCCATTCCGACCGCCGCCAGCAGCGCGCCCTCGATCAATTTGTGCGGGTCGTGGCGGAGAATGTCGCGGTCTTTGCAGGTGCCCGGCTCGCTCTCATCGGCGTTGACGACAAGATAGGCGGGGCGCTCGCTCTGTTTGGGCATAAACGACCATTTGAGGCCGGTCGGAAAGCCGGCGCCGCCGCGCCCGCGCAACCCCGACTCCTTGATCTCGTTGACGATCCAGTCACGGCCCTTGGCGATCAGATCTTTGGTGCCGTCCCAGTCGCCCCGTTGCCTGGCGCCGGGGAGGCGCCAATCGCCGCGGCCATAGAGATTGGTGAAAATGCGGTCCCGGTCGGCGAGCATCAGGTCCTCTCCGCGGCGGCGCTGGGGTCGGGCGTTTCGGTCAATGTGGTGCGGCCGGTGACCGGCTCGGAGCCCTGGCGGCCGATCACCGAGCCGGGCGGCGGCGGGCGGTCGGCGGCGAGCGCGTCGAGCAGCGCCTCGGTCGCCGGGCCGTCGAGATCCTCGTAGTAATCGTCATTGACCTGGAGCACCGGCGCATTGACACAGGCGCCGAGGCACTCGACCTCGACGAGCGTGAAGCGGCCGTCGGCCGTCGTCTCGCCGACCCCGATGCCGAGCTTTTGGCGGCACGCGTTGACGACGTCGTCGGAGCCGCGCAGCCAGCACGGGGTCGTGGTGCAGGCTTGCAGCAGATAGCGCCCGACCGGCCGCAGGTTGAACATCGTGTAGAAGGTCGCGACCTCGTACACCCGGATCGGCGCCATACCCAACAGCCGCGCCACGTAATCCATCGCCGCTCGCGGCAACCAGCCGCCCGCCTGCCGCTGCGCCAGATCGAGCAACGGCAAGACCGCACTCGCCTGGCGCCCGGGCGTGTATTTGGCGATATGCGCCTCGGCGCGTTTCATCGTCTCGGGGGTGAAGGCGAAGCTTTCAGGCTCCTCGAAAGCGGCGCCGGCGTCGCGGCCGATCATCGGTCAATCTCGCCAAAAACGATGTCCATCGAGCCGATAATCGCCAGGATATCCGCAAGCATGTGACCCCGGCACATAAAGTCGGCCGCCTGCAGAAAAGCAAAGCCGGGGGCGCGGATCTTGCACCGATAGGGACGATTGCTGCCGTCGGAGACCAGATAGACGCCAAACTCGCCCTTGGGCGCCTCGACAGCCGTATAGGTTTCGCCGGGCGGCACGTGGTAGCCCTCGGTGTACAATTTGAAAAAATGGATCAACGCTTCCATCGAGCTTTTCATTTCGGCCCGCGGCGGCGGCGTTACTTTGCGGTCATTGATCTTGACCGGACCCGACGGCATCTGGCGGATCGCCTGCTCGATGATGCGCACCGACTGCCGCATTTCCTCGACCCGCACCAGATAGCGATCGTAGGAATCGCCGTTTTTGCCGATCGGCACATCGAATTCGACCTGGTCGTAGGCGTCATAGGGCTGCGCCCGGCGCAAATCCCATGCCACCCCCGAACCGCGCAGCATCGGCCCGGAAAAGCCCCAATCGGCGGCCTGTTCGGCGGTGACGACGCCGATATCGACGCTGCGCTCCTTAAAGATGCGATTTTCGGTCAACAACCGCTCGATGTCGTCGATCGTCTTTGGAAAGGTCTTGCAGAAGGCGAGAATATCGTCGGTCAGCCCCACCGGCAGGTCGAGATGAACCCCGCCGGGTCGGAAGTAATTGGCGTGCATGCGCGCCCCCGAGGCGCGTTCGTAAAACTCCATCAGCCGTTCGCGCTCTTCGAACCCCCACAAAAACGGGGACAATGCCCCGATATCGAGCGCGAACGCGCAGACGCACAACAGATGATTGAGGATGCGCGTGATCTCGGCATAGAGCACGCGGATATATTGCGCGCGCGGCGGCGGCTCGATGCCCATCAGTTTCTCGACCGCCAGGGCAAAGGCATGCTCCTGGCACATCGGCGAAACGTAATCGAGCCGGTCGAAATAGGGGATTGCCTGCAGGTAGGTCTTGTATTCGATCAGCTTTTCGGTGCCGCGGTGCAGCAGCCCGATATGCGGGTCGGCGCGTTCGACCACCTCGCCGTCCATTTCCAGCACGAGGCGCATCACCCCATGCGCCGCCGGATGCTGCGGGCCGAAATTCATCATGAAATTCTTGATGCGCGGCGGCCCTTCGAGCTCGTCGGCGACCTCTGGGCGGGCGCCGCTCATCGCGGCTTCTCCGCGTCCTGCGGCCCCTGATCGGCCTTTTCGTCACCCGGCAGGATGTGGTCCATCCCCTCCCACGGCGACAGGAAGTCGAAGCGGCGAAACTCCTGCTGCAACCGCACCGGCTCGTAGACGACGCGCTTTTGCTCTTCGTCGTAGCGCAATTCGACATAACCCGTCAGCGGGAAATCCTTGCGCAGCGGGTGCCCCTCGAACCCGTAATCGGTCAGGATGCGCCGCAGATCGGGGTTGCCGGCAAAGGAGATGCCGAACAGGTCCCAGGCCTCGCGCTCCCACCAGCCGGCGCTGCTATAGACCGCGGTGGCGGATGGGACCGGATCGTCCTCGGTGGTGGTGAGCTTGAGCCGGATGCGCTGGTTGAGGCTGAGGCTCAACAGATTGTAGACGACCTCGAAACGTTCCGGCCGATCGGGATAATCGACCCCGCAAATGTCGCACAGCACATTGAACCGGCATTGGGCGTCGTCGCGCAGAAAGCGCAGGATTTCGACCAGCCGGGTGCGCTCGACCCGCACGGCAAGCTCGTGATGGCGGATTTCACTGGCGATGACCGCCTCCGGCAAGGCCGCCGCCAGATGCGCCGCCAATTCCTGCAACCGCTCGTCCATCGCGCCCCTTGCGGCTAACGCGCGAAATGGCGGCTGCGGTGGATTTTCTTCTGCAGCACGAGAACCCCATAGAGCAGCGCTTCGGCGGTTGGCGGACACCCCGGAACATAGACATCGACCGGAACAATGCGGTCGCAGCCGCGCACCACCGAATAGGAATAGTGGTAATAGCCGCCGCCGTTGGCGCATGAGCCCATCGAGATGACCCAGCGCGGCTCGGCCATCTGGTCGTAGACCTTGCGCAACGCCGGCGCCATCTTGTTGCACAGCGTGCCGGCCACGATCATCACATCGGCCTGGCGCGGACTGGCGCGAAACACCACCCCGAACCGGTCGAGATCGTAGCGGCTGGCCCCGGTATGCATCATCTCGACGGCGCAGCACGCCAGGCCAAACGTCATCGGCCACAGCGATCCGCTGCGCGCCCAGTTGACCAGATTGTCGAGCTTGGCGACGAGAAAGCCCTTGTCCTGCACCGTTCCGGTCGCCGCCCGCAGCAATGCGTCCTGGGCGGGTCCGGGCGGCACCGGCATGTCGAGGGCGTCGGTCATTCCCACTCCAGCGCTCCCTTGCGCCACTCATAAACAAAGCCGACGGTCAGCACCGCCAGAAACACCACCATCGACCAGAAGCCAAACAAGCCGATATGGCCGAGCGCCACCGCCCAAGGAAATAGGAAGGCGACCTCGAGATCAAAGATGATGAACAGGATAGCCACGAGATAATAGCGCACATCAAACCGGATGCGCGCATCCTCGAACGGCCCAAACCCGCACTCATAGGGCGACAATTTCTCGCTGTCCGGCCGCTGCCGGGCGAGCAGGTACGAGGCGCCGACCATCGCCATGGCGATCGCGCCGGCGATCGCGAGAAAGATCAGGATCGGGAACCATTCCCGCAACAGCGCTTGCATCGGCCCCCTCCGGCCCGAGCCGCCGCCGCGCCGATCCGGCGGACGGCGCCGAGACCCCATTGAGACTGACCTGATCCTCCCGCCCGGGACCCGGCAGACTGCCGTGTTGTTCTCGTTTTACGGTCGATGGCGGGAGCGACGGGGCTCGAACCCGCGACCTCCGGCGTGACAGGCCGGCGCTCTAACCAACTGAGCTACGCCCCCTGATCAGGGCGACCATCACCTCCCGTCCCGGGGCCGTCAGCTCTATTCCTCCGCGCCGGCCAAGTCAAGCACAGCCCGTCCGCCCGCGATAGCCGGCGGCCCGCTGCGAAATCATGGTGGGCGATGAGGGATTTGAACCCCCGACCCCCTCGGTGTAAACGAGGTGCTCTGCCAGCTGAGCTAATCGCCCGCAGCCGCCGCGCCCTCGCGCGCTGCCGTGCTTACCCGCTGGCGCTGGTCGCGGATCAATTCAACGAATCACGCAACCCCTTTCCCGGTTTGAATTTGGGCTGCTTTGAGGCAGCAATGTGGATCTTTTCGCCGGTGCGCGGATTGCGGCCTTCGGAGGCCGCGCGCGAGGCGACAGAGAATGTTCCGAACCCGACCAGCCGCACTTCGTCGCCACTCTTCAGCGCTTCGGTAATCGACTCGAAAACCGCGTCGACCGCTCGGCTCGCCTCCGATTTTCTCATATCGGATTTGCTGGCCACGGCCTCCACGAGTTCGTTTCTATTCACGGGCACCCCCCTCGAGCATTCCAAGACTCCAGCTTCACCTGTTCGCCGAACAGTTTAGAGCGCGGGCCGCCCACGGTCAATTGCCCGCGCCCGCCAAACCGGGCGCAACTCGGCGGTTTTGCGGCCTGGCGGCAGCTGACGACCCACGCCGCACCCTCGTCAGTGGGTCACCACACCGGGACGGGTTTCGCCGGTCGCGGGAATGACCGCCGGCGCCTCGTCCTCGCTCCATGGGATCGGGCTCAGCGGCGCGGCGAGTGCGTGGCCCAAGAGTTCATCCATCGTTCTGACCGCGATGATTTTGAGCCCGCGCTTGACGTTGTCGGGGATGTCCGCGAGATCCTTTTCGTTCTCCTGCGGGATCAACACCGTCTTGAGCCCGCCGCGCAGCGCCGCCAACAGCTTCTCCTTGACGCCGCCGATTGGCAATACCCGTCCGCGCAAGGTGATCTCGCCGGTCATCGCCACCGAGCTTTTGACCGGGATGCCGGTCAGCACCGACACGATCGAGGTGACCATCGCCACGCCGGCCGGGGGACCGTCCTTGGGCGTGGCGCCCTCCGGCACATGAACGTGGATATCACGCTTCTCGAACACGCTCGGCAGAATGCCAAAGGCATGGCTGCGCGATTTGACGTAGCTCTCAGCGGCCTGCACCGATTCCTTCATCACATCGCCAAGCTTGCCGGTCGCCGTGACCCGGCCCTTGCCGGGCAAGGTGACGGCCTCGATCGTCAGCAATTCGCCGCCGACTTCGGTCCAGGCGAGCCCGGTTGTGACCCCGACCAGATCCTCGCTCTCGGCTTCGCCAAAGCGGAACCGCCGCACCCCGGCATATTTCTCGAGATTGCGCCGGGTGACCGCGATCCGCTCGGTCTTTTTCATCAGGATGTCTTTGATCGCCTTGCGCGTCAGATTGGCGATCTCGCGCTCGAGGTTGCGCACCCCGGCCTCGCGCGTGTAGTAGCGAATGAGGTCGCGAATGGCATCCTCGCTGATGCTCCATTCGCCCTTTTTGAGGCCGTGCTGCTTGACCTGTTTGGGGATCAGGTGGCGGCGGGCAATCTCGATCTTCTCGTCCTCGGTGTAGCCCGGGATGCGGATGATCTCCATGCGGTCGAGCAGCGGCTGCGGGATGCGCAGCGTGTTGGCCGTCGTCACAAACATGACGTCCGAGAGGTCGTAATCAACCTCGAGATAGTGGTCGTTGAACGTCGAATTCTGTTCGGGATCGAGCACCTCCAACAGCGCCGATGACGGGTCGCCGCGCCAATCGGCGCCGAGCTTGTCGATCTCGTCGAGCAGGAACAACGGGTTCGACGATTTGGCCTTTTTCATGCCTTGCAGGATCTTGCCCGGCATCGAACCGATATAGGTGCGGCGGTGACCGCGGATCTCGGCCTCGTCCCGCACCCCGCCCAGCGACATGCGCACAAAATTGCGGCCGGTGGCGCGGGCCACCGATTTGCCGAGCGAGGTCTTGCCCACCCCGGGCGCCCCGACCAGACACAGGATCGGGCCCTTCATCTTTTTCATCCGCTGCTGCACAGCGAGATATTCGAGGATCCGCTCCTTGACCTTCTCAAGCCCGAAATGGTCGGCGTTGAGCACCCGCTCGGCGCCCTTGATATCGCGCTTGATCTTGGTGCGGTTGTTCCACGGCACCGACAACAGCCAGTCGAGATAGTTGCGCACAACCGTCGCTTCGGCCGACATCGGGCTCATCGTGCGCAGCTTCTTCAGCTCCGCCAGGGCCTTGTCGCGCGCCTCTTTGGAGAAGGCGGTTTTGTTGATCCGCTCTTCAAGCTCGCCCAATTCGTCGCGGCCATCCTCGCTTTCACCGAGCTCCTTCTGGATCGCCTTCATCTGCTCGTTCAGGTAGTACTCGCGCTGCGTCTTCTCCATTTGACGCTTGACGCGGTTGCGGATCCGCTTTTCGACCTGGAGGACGCCGATTTCGCCCTCCATATGGCCGAACACCTTTTCGAGCCGGTCGGCGACCGCGTCGGTCTCGAGCAGCTCCTGCTTTTCCGGTATCTTCAAGGTCAGGTGCGAGGCCACGGTGTCGGCAAGCTTGGCCGGGTCGTCGATCTGATTGATCGAGACCAGCACCTCCGGCGGTATCTTCTTGTTGAGCTTGATGTATTGCTCGAACTGCGAGACCACCGTGCGGGCCAGCGCCGCCAGCTCCTGCGCATCGCCGCTTTTCTCCGGGATGCGCTCAGCATAGGCCTGGAAAAAGGCTTCGTTGCGGGTGAAGCCGGTGATCCGGGCGCGATGCCCGCCTTCGACCAGAACCTTGACCGTGCCATCCGGCAGTTTGAGCAGCTGCAGCACGGTGCCGACCGTGCCAACCGTGTAGATGTCGTCGGTCGACGGGTCGTCTTGCGCGGCGTTCTTCTGGGTGACAAGCAGGATCTGCTTGTCGTCCTTCATAACGTCCTCAAGCGCCCGCACCGATTTTTCGCGGCCGACAAACAGCGGCACGATCATGTGCGGGAAAACGACGATGTCGCGAAGTGGCAGGACGGGAAAAAGCGCGCCGCGCACGAGTTCTGACATGTGCCCTCTTTGTTTCTCAAGCCCAGGCGGGAGGCGCCGCACCGGCAGGACAGGCGTCACTCCGATAGGTTGGCCCGGCCGCGCTACCAGTCAAGTAACTTGGCGCAGCATCCCGGCCGCCGGCGGCCGCCTCAATCGCCGGCGCCGACATCGCCCCGCCGGTCGGAGTAGATCAGCAGCGGCTGCGCCCGCCCCTCGACCACTTCGCGGTTGATGACGATCTCGCTGACCCCAACCATGCTCGGCAGCTCGAACATCGGCTCGAGCAGGATCGCTTCCATGATCGAGCGCAGACCGCGGGCGCCGGTTTTGCGCTGGATCGCCTTGCGGGCAATCGCGCGCAGCGCTTCCTCGCTGAGTTCGAGACGCACATCCTCCATCTCGAACAGCCGCTGATATTGTTTGACGAGCGCGTTTTTCGGCTTGGTCAGGATGTCGACCAACGCATTCTCGTCGAGATCGTCGAGCGTGGCAACCACCGGCAGCCGCCCGACAAATTCCGGGATCAGGCCGAATTTGAGCAGGTCCTCGGGTTCGAGATCCCTGAGAATCTCACCCGTCTTGCGTTCGTCTGGACCGCGCACTTCGGCGCCAAAACCGATCGAGGTGCCCTGGCGGCGCTGGGCGATGATCTTCTCCAGCCCGGAAAACGCACCGCCGCAGACAAACAGGATGTTGGTCGTGTCGACCTGCAGAAATTCCTGCTGCGGGTGCTTGCGTCCGCCTTGCGGCGGCACCGAGGCGATCGTGCCCTCCATGATCTTGAGCAGCGCCTGCTGCACCCCTTCGCCGGAGACATCGCGGGTAATCGAGGGGTTATCGGATTTGCGCGAAATCTTGTCGACCTCGTCGATATAGACGATGCCGCGCTGGGCCCGCTCGACATTGTAATCGGCGGCCTGCAGCAGTTTGAGGATGATATTTTCGACATCCTCGCCAACATAGCCGGCCTCGGTCAAGGTCGTCGCATCGGCCATTGTGAACGGCACGTCGATGATGCGCGCCAAGGTCTGCGCCAACAGGGTCTTGCCGGAGCCGGTCGGTCCGACCAACAGAATATTTGATTTCTGCAGTTCGACATCGTTGGACTTGGCCCCGTGCGCCAAGCGCTTGTAGTGGTTATGCACGGCCACCGACAGGACCCGTTTGGCGTGGTCCTGACCAATCACATAATCGTCGAGCACTTTGCAGATGTCGCGCGGCCCCGGGACCCCGTCGCGCGATTTAACGAGCGTCGTCTTGTGCTCTTCGCGGATGATGTCCATGCACAATTCGACGCACTCGTCGCAGATGAACACGGTCGGCCCGGCGATCAGTTTTCTGACCTCGTGCTGCGACTTGCCGCAAAACGAGCAGTAAAGCGTGTTCTTCGAGTCGCCACTGCTGGATTTGGTCATCGCCACTCCGTCGTCAGCCGCAGCGCCTCGCGGCCCTGCGGCCTGTGCTTCCCGGTTCGCCAGCCGGGCTCAAGAGACCGGCGTCAGCCCGCGCAGGCTGGCCGCGATCGGCAACCGGACGCCGCCGTGCCGCCCGAGTATATGGGCTCGCGACCGATCAACAACTACTTAATCATATTGGCTGGATGCGGGGCGCTCGCCCGGTCAGCCGCGAGCACGGTCTTCGAAACCGCCGGGTCGGTTCTCGACAACTTCGTCGATTAAGCCGAATTCCATCGCCTCGAACGGCGACAGGAACTTGTCGCGCTCGACCGCGGCCGAGATGATTTCGAGCGGCTGCCCGGTGTGGCGCACATAGATCTCGTTGAGCCGCGCCCGCAGAGCCAGGATCTCGCGCGCCTGGATCTCGATGTCGGTGGCCTGACCCTGGGCTCCGCCCGAAGGCTGATGGATCATGATCCGCGAGTTGGGCAGCGAGAAGCGCTTCCCCTTGGCCCCGGCGCACAACAGCAGCGAGCCCATCGAGGCCGCCTGGCCGATGCAGACGGTTGAAACCGGCGAGCGGATGTACTGCATCGTGTCGTAGATCGCCAGCCCCGAGGTGACCACCCCGCCCGGGGAATTGATGTAAAAGGCGATGTCCTTGGTCGTGTTCTCCGATTCGAGGAACAACAGCTGCGCGCAGATCAGGCTGGCAACAGCGTCATGAACCGGCCCGACCAGAAAGATGATCCGCTCCTTCAACAGGCGCGAATAGATGTCGTAGGCGCGCTCGCCACGGTTGGTCTGCTCGACCACCATCGGCACCAGCGTATTCATGTATTGCTCGAAGTAGTCCGACATCATGCTCTCCTCGACGACGCCGCACCGGCGGCGCCAAAACTCCGGTCAGGCCGAGGTTTCGGCGGGCTCGGGGCCGGTCGCCGCGGCGAGATCGCTGTCGTCCGGCCCCGACAGGGCCAGTAGCTCCTCGGGGCTCACCCGCCGCTCCGGCACCTTGGCGAGCTCGACGATGAAATCGACCACCTTGTCCTCGAAAATCGGCGCGCGCAGATTGGCCACCGCGTCCGGGTTCTGGCGATAGTAATCGAGGGTCTGGCGATCATAGCCGGGATGGCGTCGAACCTCGCGGGTTATCGCCTGGTTGAGCTCGTCCTGGGTGACGGTGATGTTGTTGCGGTTGCCGACCTCGGCAAGCAGCAGGCCAAGCCGCACCCGGCGCTCGGCGATTTTGCGGTATTCGGCCTTCTCGGCTTCCTCCGGATCGGCACCGGCCGAGGTCTCGGCGGCGCCGGCCGGCGCGCCTTCCGCCGCCTCGGCGGCGGTTTGCGCCTCGGTCTCCGCTGCGCCCTCGGCGGATCGCGCGGTGTCGGCGGCCGGCGGGACCGCATCCGGAGCCGCCGAGGTTTCGGCCGGCTCGTCGCCCGCCTCGCCTTCCGCCGCCGCGCCGGCCTCGTTCCCCGACAGGCGGTCGCGCAGCTGCTTTTCGGCTTCGTGCTGGGCCCAGATGTTGCCGAATTCCAGCTCGACCATGCCCGGCGGAACCGGGAACTCATAACGTTGGGCGAGCGTGTCGAGCAGCGCTCGCTTGAGGCGCAGGCGCGAGGCCGCGGCATAGTCGCGTTCAATTTGCTGCCGCACTTCTTGCCGCAGCTCGGCGAGGTTTTCGAGCCCCACCGCCACCGCCAGCTCGTCGTCGACCACCGCCGGCAGGCGCTCTTGAACCTCCTTCACCGCGACCGTGAACACCGCCTCCTTGCCGGCCAGGTGCGCGACCGCGTAGTCAGCCGGGAACGTGACCCGCACCTCGCGCTGCTCGCCGGCGGTGACACCGACCAGCTGCTCCTCGAAGCCGGGAACCAGGCCCCCGCCGCCAAGCACAATGTGGCGGTCCTTGCCGCCCGCCCCGGCGATCTCTTCGCCGCCGATCCGGCCTTCAATGTCGGCGACGACAATGTCGCCATCTGCCGCCGGGCGGGAAACCGTCTGGGTCTTGCGCTGCTGTTCGGCGATCCGCTGCAGCGCGGCATCGATGCTCGCCTCGGGGATGTCGACCACCAGCCGCTCGATACCGAGGTCGCGGAAATCGGGCTCGGGAATCTCGGGCAGCACCTCGACCATCATCTTGTATTCGAGATCGGCGCCCTCGCCGAACGAGACGATATCGACTTTGGGCGGCAGCGCCGGGCGCAAATTGCGGTCGCGGATCGTGTCGGCCGAACTGTCCTGAACCGTGCTTTCGACCACCTCGCCCAGCACCGAAGCCCCAAACCGGCGGCGCAGGATCTGCAACGGCACCTTGCCCGGGCGAAACCCCGGGATGCGCAAGGTCCGGTTGAGTTCGTCAAGCCGCCCGACGACCTTGTCTTCGAGCTCGCCGGCAGAGATGACGATGCGAAATTCGTGCTTGAGCCCCTCGGCGCTGGTCTCGGTCACCTGCATGCCGGCGTCTCCGCCGCCACGCGCGGCCGCTCCGCAAAGCCCACTCTCATTGCCTTCCGCCTTTCCGTAGCCACGAGCCCCCTGGTGCGGGCGGGGGGATTTGAACCCCCACGATTTTCATCGCTGGAACCTAAATCCAGTGCGTCTGCCAATTCCGCCACGCCCGCCCCGCAAACGCCGGCAGCGTGCTGGACCGCTCGCCCGCCCTTTTAGCACGGCCTCCTGCCGCAACCTAGACGCAGCCCGCCCGCCGCGGCAAGCGCCGGCCCCTTGACATGGGCGGTGCGCGGCGGCGGTCAAGCCGGCAAACAGCGAAACCCGCCGCCCTTCGCCACTCGCTAGCCGGCGCGCGCGAGGCTGCGCACGGCACTCGACGCCGCCACCCGCCCCTCGCCGCGATAGGCCTCGTGATTGGCCTCGATATCCGCCAGTCGGTAGAGATAATTGACCATCATCCCGGCCGACTGCTCGAGGCCCTTTTGCGAGGTGTCGCCGAGCCAATTGATCCGCTCGACCCGCGCCCCGTTGCTGAGATGGAAATGGGCCACCGGATCGAGCGCCCGGCCCGAGGCCGCCCGCTCGCGGGTCAGATAGCGCGCGCAGAGGCGCAACAGCGGCTCGCGCAAGGCTGTCGCCAGTTGCGGGTCGGCGTGCCAATCGGTCCGGTCGAGGACAGCGGACACACCGGCAGCGGTCAATTCGACCCCGGCCGCTTCAAGCGCGGTGCGTTCAGCCGGCTGCAGCAGGCCCGCCGGTGCGACTTCGCTTTGCCGGGCAAGCCAGGCGCGAAAACCGGGCACCGGCGACAAAGTGGCGAAGGTCTTCAGGCGCGGCAACTCGGCAGCGAGCGCGTCAACCACCCGCTTGATCAGAAAATCGCCAAAGCTGATCCCGTTCAAGCCCCGCTGGCAGTTCGAGATCGAATAGAAGATCGCGGTATCCGCGGCATGGGGATCGCCGACCGGCGCCGCCTCGTCGAGCAGCGCATGGATATTGCCGGCCATCCCGCTGACCAATGCAACCTCGACAAAAATCAGCGGCTCGTCGGGCATGCGCGGGTGAAAGAAGGCAAAGCAGCGGCGATCGGCTTCTAGCCGGTTTTTCAGGTCGGTCCAGCTGCGGATCTCGTGCACGGCTTCATAGGCCATCAGTTTTTCGAGCAACGCCGCCGGGGAGGCCCATGCGATCCGCCGCAATTCGAGAAAGCCGATATCGAACCAGTTGGCCAGCAATCGCCGCAGATCGTCCTCGAGCCCCGCCAATAACGGGTCGTGGCGGCCGAGCTGGAGGAGTTCGGCGCGCCGGTCGACGAGAAACTTGACCCCTTCGGGGAGCGCGTTGAAGTGGCGAAGCAGCAGGATCCGCGGCGGCTCCAGCGCGTCGCGCAGGCGGCGCTCGGCGGCAAGGCGCGCCGCCGGTTGTTCGGCGCGGGCCAGCTCGCCGCAGCAGCGGTCGATCTCGGCCCGGTCGACGTCGAAATCGCTCGCCAGCAGGCGCAAAAATCGCTCGCGGCCGCCGGCGTCGAGACCCAGATAGGTCCGCCCCAGATTGGCGGCGCGGGCCCGCGCGCTGACCTCGCCGCCGCGGCCGTCGAGACAGCTCAGCATCTGCTCGCGCAGACGCCCGAGATCGTCACCCGAGAGTTCGCCGCTCTGGCCGCGTCCCAATACGCCGCGCGCCGACAGCGCGATGTCGCGCCAGGCGCTGCGCAGATTGGTCAAGGTGCGGTCAAAAACGCCCTCAAAAAAGCCGCCCGATGCTCGCTCGCTCATGGTGCCGGGGCCGGTTGTGGTCGGCTCGACAAAGAGCCGATCACGGCCACTCCCGTCAACTCGGAAGCGCATCGGCGCCGGCATCGCCGAGCACCTCGCGCAGCGCCGCCGGCAGGGCCTCGATCAGATCCTCGGCGACGAGCCCGGGTCCGATTCGCGCGGCCGCCGCGCCATGCAGCCAAGCCGCCGCACAGGCCGCGGCAAACGGCGCCATATGCTGGGCCAGCAGCCCCGCGATCATCCCGGCGAGCACATCGCCGCTGCCCCCGGTGGCAAGGTCGGGCGGCGCGTTGGCATTGATCGCGGCGCGCCCGTCGGGGGCGGCGATCACCGTATCGGCACCTTTCAAGAGGATCACGGCCCGGCTCGCGCGCGCCGCCCGTCGGGCACGGTCGAGCTTGCTGCCGGCGCTGTCGAACAAGTGCGCAAATTCGCCGTCATGCGGCGTCATGACAACCGGCGAGGCGATCGCGGCGAACAAGCGCTGGCGATCCTCGGCAAAAGACGTCAGCGCGTCGGCGTCAAGCACCGCGCTTTTGCCGGCGGCGAGGATCGCCAGCGTCCTGGCGCGCGTCTCCTCACCGACCCCGGCCCCGGGTCCGATCAGCGCCGCGTTGCGCCGGGGGTCGGTGAGCAGGGCGGCGAACCCTTCAAGACCGGCAACCGGCAAGACGATGACCCCGGTCAGCGCCGCGGCGTAGACCGGGAATACCGCTTCCGGAGCGGCCAGCGTAACCAGACCGGCGCCAATCCGGGCGGCGCTGCGCGCGGCCAGCCGTGCCGCCCCGGTCATTGCCGCGCCGCCCGCGACCAGCACATGGCCGCGCGCGTATTTGTGGCTTTCCAGCTGCGGGCGCGGCAGCCTGTGCCGCCACAAGGCCGGATCATTGGCGGCGGTGTCGGGGGCGACCGCATCGAGCACCGTCTCGGGAATGCCGATCTGGGCGAGCACTGTCTCGCCGCAATGGCGCCGCCCGGGGAGCAGCAAATGGCCCGGCTTCTTGCGGAAAAACGTCACCGTCAGCGCCGCCTGCGGAGCGGCCCCGCGCACCGCACCAGACCCGCCATCGACACCGCTCGGCACATCGACGCCAATCACCGGCAAGCGCCGGCGAGCGAGTTCCTCGACCACGGCCCGGGCGACGCCATCGAGCGGGCGGGCGAGCCCGGCGCCAAAGAGCGCATCGATCGCCAAGGCGGCGCCGTCGAGCGCTTGCGGGGCCAAGGCCTCGACCGGTCGCCGCCACTGTCGCGCCGCCGCCGCCGCGTCGCCGTGCAGGCGCTCGATGTCGCCGAGCAGGGCGAGCCTGACCGGCCAGCCGCGCGCCGCCAGGATGCGGGCCGCAACAAAGCCGTCACCGCCATTATTGCCGGGCCCGCACAACACGATCAGCGGGCGCGGCGCATACCGGCGCGAGACCGCATCGGCAACCGCAAGGCCGGCCTTCTCCATCAGCGCGTCGCCTGGAACCCCGCCCGCGATCGCCAGCCGGTCGCACTCGCCCATCTGCTGCGGGGTCAGCAGCGCCTGTCTGCGCCAGGCTCCAGGATCGATGGTCATCACCGCCAGATGTAAGCGGCAACGGCCTCGATCCCAACCGCAAGGGCCGTCTTGACGCCTTGCCTGCGAACCGTTACCTCCACCCGCGGCGGCGAGTGTAGCTCAGTTGGTTAGAGCGCCAGATTGTGGTTCTGGATGTCGTCGGTTCGAATCCGATCACTCGCCCCAGCCCGCCCGGTTGCGGCGCGGCTGACCGATCCAGAGTCCACGATTTTCGCCGCGTCCGCGACACCCCGATGGGCGCTATTCGCGGCGGCCTCCGGGTGCGGCGCAAAATGTCGGACACCGCGCCCGAGGAACCCTTTCCGACCGGCTCGCGCCGGTCTGTTCGCGCCCAGAAAGACGGTTTTCAATGGCTAAATCTCCCGATCGCACCGCCCGCAATCGCGCCCGCGTCAATCGGCGCAAGGGCAAGCTGAAGGCCAAGCGCCGGCGGCAACGGGCCCGCGCCCAGGCCTGACCGGCCGCGCTTGCGCCGTCGGTGGGTCGGCGACATGCTCGCGCCGTCATATCCGCAACGGAGGCAGGCTATGCGTCTGTCGGGGAAAGTCGCGATCGTCGTCGGCGCCGGGCAAAGCCCCGGCGAAGGCATCGGCAACGGCCGCGCGACCACCATCCGCTTTGTCCAGGAGGGAGCCCGGGTACTGGCGGTCGACCGCAATCTTGCGGCGGCTGAGGAAACCGCGGCGATGGCCGCAGACAGCGGCGGCGAATGCGTGCCGTTCGAAGCCGATGTGACGCGCGAGGCGACCCTCGCGGCGATGGTCGCCGAAGCCCTGCGGCGCTGGGGCCGCCTCGATATCCTGCATAACAATATCGGGGTCAGCATCGGCGGCGGCGACAAGCCGCTCGAAGAATTGAGCGAAGAGGCCTTCGATCGGGTCAGCGCGATCAATCTGCGCGGCACGATCATGGCGTGCAAGCACGCAATCCCGGCGATGCGGGCGCAGCGCTCGGGGGCGATTGTCAACATCTCGTCGGTCGCCGCTTACGAGAACACCTACCCGCTGGTCGCCTACAAGGCGACGAAGGCGGCGATGATCGCCTTTACGCAACAGCTGGCGCTGCACAACGCCACCTACGGCATCCGCGCCAACTGTATCCTGCCCGGGCTGATGGACACGCCGATGGCGGTCGACACTCGCGCCCGCGCCAGCAACCGCAGCCGCGCCGAGGTCGCCGCTGAGCGCGATGCGCGCGTGCCGCTGCGCGGCAAGATGGGCACCGCCTGGGACGTCGCCAATGCAGCGCTGTTTCTCGCCTCCGATGAGGCGAATTTCATCACCGGCGTGGCGCTGCCGGTCGATGGCGGGGCGCTGGTCAAGATCGGCTGAAAGGTGAGGCCGCCACCGCGCCCGGTCGCTGGCGCGGCGGGCGGGACCGGGTGCTCGCCGCTCAGCGCGGCGCCGGCGACAGCGGATCGAGCGGATCCTCGGGCTCGGCGAACTCGGCGGCGTTGAAGCCCATCGCTGCGAGAAAGGCTTGGCGCACCTCCGGCGGTTGGCCGGTCTGAAACACATAGCCTTCGAGACTGCGTCGGCTCAGCGGGTCCTTCAGCATCTCGGCGCGGCTCAGCCCGCCCGCCAGCCGCGCCCGATCGGCGACCGGGAGCCGGATGGCATGATTGATTGCCGGGTCGCGGATCACCGCCTTCGGGTCCTCGCCGCGGGCAATGGCTTCGAGGTCGCGCAAAAAGCGGCGGCGGATCATGACGATGCCGCGATCGCTCTCGCTCAGATATTCACGGGTGCGATCGGCGATCCGGCCCTGCCCGACCCAGGCGACAAAATCCTGGTTCATGACGTGACTGGTGATCCAGCGCCCGCTCCGTTCGTCGACGATCGGCCCCTGCCAGGTCGGGATCCGGTCCTGATCGTAGGGTTCGCGTTCGCGCGGCACGCGGCTGTAGGCCCAGGTGACGCTGAGCGTGTTCTCGTCGTCGATCGGCACCCGCCACTCGATGTGGTTGCCGGTGAACAGCGCATTCGGCCACAGGCAGACCCGGCCGATCGTCCACAAATCGTCATGCTCGCTCGTGTCGGCGCGGATGCGCTTGTATTGAAAGCCGTATTCGAATTCCTCGAAGGCGACTTTGAGATGGGGCGGCGTATAGGGTCCGGTTTTGCCTTTGAGCCGCAGGCTCCAATTCGAGTGGGTCCACTCGAAATGCACCGGATCAATCGAGTTTTCCTGGCACTGAAACCAGTTGCACGGAATCTCGGCCTTGACGATCTGGCGGAACCCGTTGGGCCAGGAAAAGAATTCCCAATCCGGCAACAGCGGCCGCGGTTCGGGTCCGAGATAGGCCCATAACAGGCCGCCCAATGGTGCGACCGGATAGGCCTTGATCCGGATCTCGTCTTTGAGACGCGCTTGCGGGTGGGCGGCGTCCTCGTAGGGCATCGCCAGACAATGGCCGGCGGCGTCGTAGAGCCAGCCGTGGTAATTGCAGCGCAGCCCGCACTCCTCGACATAGCCATAGCTGAGATCGGCGCGGCGGTGCCGGCAATGCCGATCGAGCAGCCCGAACCGCCCGCCAAGGTCCCGGTAGAGCACCAGGTCTTCGCCGAGCAGCCGCACCGGCTTGGCGCCGGGCTCGTCGAATTCGCTGACGCCGGCGATCGGCCACCAATAGCGGCGCAGCAACTCGCCCATCGGCGTACCGGCGGAAGTCTGGGTCAGCAATTCCCAGCGGTTGCGCGGTTCGTGCGTTTGGTCTGGCATCGGCTTGCCCTTGCCCATGGGTCGCGGCGATGCAAACCCTATCGGCGAGGCTGGGTGCGGGCAAGATCGTCGCAATCGACCCGCTGGCCCTCGGGCACCCTCAGGCAAAGCGTTGCGCCAATAGCGCGGCGATAACGCAAAAAGCGACGATCACCAGCGGCGGCAAGCGCCAGCGCTCGAGCAGCAGAAACCCGGTCAAGGCAATCGCCACATCGCGCCCGCCGGCGACGGCGCTCAGCCAGATCGGGTCGTAGAGCGCGGCCCCCAGAACGCCAACGACGGCGGCGTTGACCCCGGCCAAGGCGGCGCGCGCGGTCGGGTGTCGACCAAGCCAGAGCCACACCTGCAGCCCGGCCAGCGCGATCAGCATCCCCGGCAGGAACATGAAGACGAGCGCGACCGCCGACCACAGCGGCGCCGCAGCGGGCGGAGCGACGGCCGCGCCCAGATAGGCTGAAAACGTGAACAGCGGCCCGGGGATCGCCTGCGCCATCCCGTAACCGGCGAGAAAGGCGCTGTCCGACAGCCAGCCCTGCGGCACCAGCGCATCGCGCAGCAACGGCAGCACGACATGACCGCCGCCAAACACCAGCGCCCCGGCCTTGTAAAAGATGGCGGCGAGCGCTACGAGGCTGTGCGGCGCGGCGGCTGCGGCCGCCGGCAGGACCGCCAACAGGATCAGAAACAGCGCCAGCGCCACTGCCCCGGTGTGCCGGCTGACCGGCATCGCCGGGAGCCCCGGCGCGGCCGGGAGGTTCCGGCAGAGCAGCGCACCCCCGACCGCCCCGCCGGCCAGCGCCGCAATTTGGACAAGCGCGCCGCCCCACGTCAGCAACAGCGCCGCCGCCAGCAGCGCCAGAGCCGCGCGCGTCCGATCGGGGCAGAGATTGCGCGCCATGCTCCACACCGCCTGGGCGACCACCGCGACCGCGACGAGCTTCAACCCATGCAGCACCGCGGCCGTCATCGGCCCTTCGAGATGCGGCGCCAGCAGCGCAAAGGCGAACATCACCAGCGCCGAAGGCAAGGTGAACCCGGCCCAGGCGGCAAAGCCTCCGCCCCAGCCGGCATGGCGCAACCCGACAAGAAACCCGACTTGGCTTGACGCCGGTCCCGGAACCATCTGGCACAGCGCGACCAGCCCGCCATACTCGTCCGGCGTCAGCCAGTGCTTTTGGCGGACATAAGTCCGCTCGAAATAGCCCAGATGCGCGATCGGGCCGCCAAACGAGCCGAGGCCCAGCCGCAACGCCACGCGGAACACCTCGCCCGCGCCGCCGCGCCGCGGCTTGTCGAGGCTGGCAGAGACGGTCTCGGTCATGGCCCAGCTGCAACCAATTTCCCCGCCCGGGTGCGGGCTGTGGCGATGATGGCAGCAGCAGCCGGGGCGCCGCAACCCGATCGCGGCCGCCGCCTCACCCGCGGAACCCACGCGATCATTGCAACCGCTCCGAAAGCGGTTGCGAGGTCGGCGGCGGCCGGAACAGCCCCAACAGGCGCGCAAAGAACCCGCCGGCCGGCGCCACGTTGGGCGATGCCGGCGCAGACGTGTCGGGCAGCGGCCGGACCGGCATCGAGCGGGTCGCCGCCGCCATGAAATTGCGCCAGGTTTGGGCCGGCACCGAGCCGCCGACGACGCGCTTCATCGGCGCGTTGTTATCATTGCCGAACCATACTCCGGTGACGAGATCGGCGGTGTAGCCGATGAACCAGGCATCACGGTAATCCTGGGTGGTGCCGGTCTTGCCCGCGGCCGGGCGCGGTAATTCGGCGGCGCGGCCGGTGCCGTGGGCGATCACCCCCGACAGCATCTGGTTCATCTCGCCGACGAGTTCCGGGCTGACACCCGTCCCGGTCCGGAGCCGGCGCGGCGGAAGATCAGGTTGCCGGCGGTGTCCTCGACCTCGACCAGGCCGTAGGGCGACACTCCGAAGCCGCCATTGGCAAAGGGCGTGTAGGCGGCGGTCAACTCCAGCAGATTGACGTCGGCGGCGCCGAGCGCGAGGCTCGGGTCGCGCACCAATGGCGACATGATGCCAAGCCGATGGGCGACCGCCACGATGTTGTCCACCCCCGCCCGCAGCGCCACCTGCACGGCGATGGTGTTGATCGATTGCGCCAACGCCTCGGCGAGGGTCATATCGCCCTCGTAATGGCCGCTGAAATCACGCGGGCGCCAATCGCCGACCGCGATCGGCCCGTCGACAAAATGGTCGTCCGGCTGCAAACCCGCCTCGAGCCCGGCGAGATAAACGAACGGCTTGAACGCCGAGCCGGGCTGACGCTGGGCCTGGGTCGCACGGTTGAACTGGCTTGCGTCATAGCTTTGGCCGCCGACCATGGCCCGCACCGCGCCGTCGGGGGCAAGCGCCACCAGCGCCCCCTCGCCGATCGCATCGGACGCGCCGTAGCGGGCAAGCGCCGTGTCGACCGCTGCCTCGGCTTCCTTCTGCAGACGCGGGTCGAGTGTCGTGCGCACAACCAAATCGCGGCTGTTAGGACCGACAAAATCGGCCAGCTGGGCGGCAATCCAATCGGCAAAATAGCGGTTTCCCGCCCGCGGAGCGGCGATCGTCAGCGCGCCCTGTTCGCGCCGCGCGGCAGCGGCCTCGCCGGCGGTGATGAACCCCGCCTCGACCATATTCTCGAGCACCTGCTCGGTGCGCGCCGCCGCCAACTCCCGGTCGTTGGTCGGGTTGAACCGCGTCGGCGCTTTCAACAGGCCGGCGATCATCGCACTCTGGTAGAGGTCGAGCTGCGCCGCCGAGATGCCGAAATAGCGGTGGGCCGCGGCGTCGACGCCGTAAGTTCCCGCCCCGAGATAGACCCGGTTGAGATAGATTTCGAGGATCTGGTTTTTGGTGAAGCGATGCTCGAGCCACAAGGCCAACAAGATTTCGCGAATCTTGCGCGCGAGGCTGCGCTCGGGGGTCAGAAACAGGTTTTTCGTAAGCTGCTGGGTGATCGTGCTGCCGCCCTCGACAACGCGGCCAGCCACGAGGTCAGTGATCGCGGCGCGTATCAGCCCGATCGGATCGATGCCGAAATGCGAGTAAAAACGGCGGTCCTCGGTGGCGATGACAGCCTCCGGCAGATAGCGCGACATCTCGGCCAAGCTCAGCGGCCGCCCGAACAGATCGCCATAAGTCGCCAACAGGCTGCCATCGGCGGCGAGAATCGTCACGCTCGGTCGCCGCTGCGATCGGGCAAGCTGATCGGTATCGGGCAGGGTCAGCGCGAAATAGCCGAGCACGCCCAGCCCGGCGACGAACAGCCAGACCACGCACAGCGCCACAAGACGCCGCCGGCGTCCGCGCCGCGGCGGCGGACGGCGCGCGCGCACCGGCCGCCTGCCGCTCCGCCTCGCGCGGGCGGCGATCGGGCGGTCGGCCGGATCGGCGCGCAATCGCGGTTCAGCCATTTCCGGCCGCCATTTGCTCCCCCCTTCGCGCCGGCTGCGCGATGGCTTATGGGCCCCCGATCCCAACCTCGCCATTATCGCAGGAACTGTGGCGGCTATTCGACAAATCGCGCCGGCTTCGCAAATGGGAACCCGGCACGGTATATCGCCGTTGCACAACCGTCGCCGGTGAGGCGCGGCCGCGCCCTTTCCGCTAAATATCGGGTGGGCGACGCAACCCTAGGGAGCGACAAGCGATGGCTGATCCGATCGACACGCCCTCCGGCGTCGGCGCCGAGCGGACCGGCGGCGAGCGCGCCAGGATGATCCTGGCCGAATTGGCCGACGCCGCGCAATCGGCCGCGTTGTCGGTGGTCGAGGCGCAACGCGCTCGCGCTGCGACGAAGGTCGCCGACATCGCCACGGCGATGCATGCCGCCGCACATTCGCTCGAGCAGTCGAGCAACCCGGCCGTCGCCGAATGCGCCCGGTCGGCGGCGGATCAAGTCGCGGCGGCGGCGGCGACGATCCGTGGTCGCAGCTGGAGCGGTCTGCTTGCCGATCTGGAGCAGGCCGCGCGTCGTCAGCCGGCGACGTTTGTTGCCGCCGCGGTCGTGATCGGCTTTGTTGCCGGCCGCCTCGTCACCGCTCTGACCCGCGACGGAGCGGTTGCGCCGACCGCCGGCGGCAACCGCTGGACCGGCAGCGACGGGGCAGCGTCCCCACCGCGGGACCTGACATGAGCGCGCCCGACGATCTCGCGGCCACCGCCGCCCGCGGCGAGCCGCGGCGGGATCGCTCGATCGGGGCGCTGTTTGGCGATCTCGCGGACGATTTGCGGCGGTTGTTTTGGCTCGAGATCGAGCTTTTCACGCGGGAATTTGGCGACAACCTTCGCCGCTGCCAACGCGGCGGGGCGGCGATGGCGGCCGGTGTGCTGCTTGCTTTCAGCGCGTGGCTGGTTTTGCTGGCGGCCGCTGTGCTGGGATTGGCAACGGTATTGCGCCCGTGGCTTGCCGCCCTGATCATCGCGGCGCTGGTGCTGGCGGTTGCCGCGATTTTCCTGTTTGTCGGCCAGCGCCAGCTGCGCACCAGCAACCTGGTGCCGCGGCGGACATTGAACGCACTGCGCGAAGACCGGGTATGGATCAAGGAGCGGATGCCATGACCGCAGATGCCGAACGGTCGACCGACGAGGTCGAGATCGAAATCGCCCGCGCGCGCAACCGGCTCTCATCGACGGCGGATGCGCTCACCGCAGCCTTGGCGCCGTCCGCCCTTGCCGAAAAAGGAGTGGAGATGCTCAGCGGATTGTTCGCCAGAGGGAGCGGCATCCGCCTCGGCGGCATGCGCGCCGATCCGGTGGCGATCGCGTTTGTCGGATTGGGGCTGGCGTGGTTCGTCGCCGAGAATGCCGGGCTCCTCGAGGGAACCTTGATTGAGGCGGCGGGCGACACACCCCCGCCCGAGAGGACGCACCGCGCAGGGCCGCAACAGAGCACCCCGCTCGCGCGCCGCGCCGGCGGCGATTGGCTTGCTTACGCCGCCGAGGCGAGCCGCGATGGCCTGCACACGGTCGATGGTCGCGGCGGCGTGACCATCGCTCGGGGCGGCGAATTGATTGCCGGTTCCGCCGTCGCCGCGCCGCGCGAGACAGGGTGGCAGGCAAGCGGCGGACGCGGCCCCTGGCTATTCGGCCTGATCGCGGTCGCAGCCGGTGCCGCTATTGCCGCGATGCTGCCCACGAGCCGGCGGGAGCGTGAGATCGCGAGCCGGGCCCGCGATCAATTTTGGGAAGGGGCGGAACGGCTCGGGCATGCCGCCGCGCAGTCGCTGCGCGAGCTCGGGCGTACCCGCGCGGCAGACCAATCGGCGCATCCGACTGCCTAGCCTTGATGGTCGGGGCCGCGCGCCGCATCTTGTCGCCAGCGATCAGCGAGAGGGGGGAATGGTGAGATTTTTCGGCGCAGCGCTTCGGCTTGCCGTCAACCTGACGATACTGGCGGCCCCGACCCTCGCATCGGCGCAAACCCCAGGCGCGCCGCCGCCAATGTCAAGCGATCCAACCGAAATCGCTTCGTGCCTGTGCCAGCAGCAGGCCGTCGCGACGCTGTCAGCCGATATGGCGGCGAAAAAGCAGGCGCTGGCCGCGGCGCGCCAGCGGGTGGCCGATCTCGACGCGCAGCTCGAACAAGCGCGCCAACATATCGACGTCAACAACGCCCAATCAGAGGCCCAGTACAAGGCGCTGCTGGCCGAGCGCGACCAGGCCTACCGGGCCTCGATCGGCAGCGTCGTCACCGACGCCGACCAGGCGACGCAGAGCTACAACGCCCATGTCAACCAGTACAACGCCCAGTGCGCCAACCGCGTCTTCAACGCCGATGTGATGGCTCAGGTCCGCACCCATCTGCAATGTCCGCCGCTCGAGTAACCGGGGCCTCGGTCTCGGGATAGAGCGTCTCCGGCGCGACCAGCGGCGCCGTGGTGACGACCCAGCCTTCGCCCCCCCAGGAGCGGAAAAAGCAGCTGCGCCGGCCGGTATGACAGGCCACTCCCTGTTGATCGACGAGCAGCAACAGCGCGTCGCCGTCACAGTCGAGGCGCATCTCGCACAGCCGCTGCACTTGGCCCGAAGTCTCGCCTTTGCGCCACAGGCGGCCACGCGAACGCGACCAGTAGCAGGCCCTGCCCTCGCTGAGGCTGACCCGCACCGCCTCGCGGTTCATCCAGGCCAGCATCAGGATTTCGCCGCTATCAAATTGCTGAGCAACGGCCGGGACAAGACCGTCGCGGTCGAATTTGATCTCGGCGAGCGCGCGCTCGATCGCCTCGCTGTCTTCGCCCGACGGTCGGGGCTGCGGGTTCGCGCTCACAGCATCTGACCGCCATCGACGGCGATGTTCTGGCCCGTCACCCAGCCGGCGAGCGGCGAGGCGAGAAACAGCGCCACACTCGCCACTTCTTCGGGCCGGCCCAGCCGGCCGAACGGAATGCTGCGCAGAATCGCCGCATAAAGGTTGGGATTGTGGTTTTTGGCGCGCTCCCAGGTCCCGCCCGGAAATTCGATCGATCCCGGAGCGATGCAATTGACGCGAATGCCTTTGCGCGCGAGCTGCGCCGCCAGGGTCTGGGTGTATTCGAGCACCGCGGCTTTGACCGCGCCGTAAGGCGGGGTGCGCGCCGAGGCGCGAAATCCGGAAATCGAGGAGATGTTGATGATCGCCGCGGCCGGTGATTTTTCGAGATGCGGCAAGGCCGCCCGGGTGGCGCGCACGGTCGCCAACAGATCGACCGCAACACTCGCATTCCAGCCCGCCTCGTCGTCGCTGGTGCCAAATGCAGAGGCGTTGTTGACCAATATGTCGAGGCCGCCCAGAGCCTCGGTTGCCGCCTCGATATAGAGGGGAATCGCCGCCGCATCGGCGAGATCACAGGTCGCGGCGTGCGCCGGCCGACCGAAACGGGCGATGTCGTCGCGGGTTTTGGCCAAGGCCTCGGGGCCGCGCGCGCAGATCGAAACTGCCGCCCCGGCCTCGGCAAAGGCCAGCGCAATTGCACGGCCGATGCCGCGGCTGCCACCGGCCACGATCGCCCGCCGGCCGGTCAAATCGATCGTCATGCTCTTCCTTTCGTCAGCTTTGTCGTGATCTTGGCGGCGCTGCGCGGTCGCGTCGAGTGACAACAGCGCCTTGCGGAGGCGGCAGCCGGAGTCGATCCTGGGCCGACACAGAGGAGAGGATACGAGCGATGCCGACCCGGTTTTTGATGCTGCCGCCGCAGACCGCCCAGACCCGCGAATGGGGCGAGCGGCTGCGCAGGGAAATTCCCGAACTCGATGTGGTTGTTGCCGAGGACGCGGCGCAGGCCGAAGCGGCGATTGGCGAGGCCGAGGCCGCGTTTGGCACGATCCCGCCGGCGCTGTTGCGCCAGGCGCGGCGGCTCAAATGGCTGCAGGCGCCGCAAGCCGCGCCGCCGGCGGGTTATTATTATCCGGAATTGATCGCCCATCCGCTCGCGATCACCAATTTTCGCGAGATCTAACGACCATATCGGCGCGCATGTGATGGCGTTTGTGCTCGCCTTCGCGCGCGGCCTGCACCGTTACATTCCCCAACAATTACGCCGCGAGTGGCGGAAGCCGGCGCAGAACGAGGGCGTGGTCCACCTGCCCGAGGCGAAAATGCTGGTGGTCGGCGTCGGCGGGATCGGCAGCGAGGTCGCGCGCCTGGCCGCGGCGTTTGGGCTGCGGGTGATCGGCGTCGACGAGCGCCGCCGCGACGCGCCGCCGGGGGTGGCCGAATTGCAACGTGGCGACGAGCTCGACGGGCTCTTGCCGCAGGCCGATTTTGTCGTGTTGACCGTGCCGCACACGCCCGAAACCGAGGGCTTTATGAACCGTGCCCGGTTTCAGGAGATGAAGCGGACGGCGTTTTTCATCAATATCGGGCGCGGCATGACGACGAGGCTCGACGACCTCGCCGCGGCGATCGAGGCGGGTGAGATCGCCGGCGCCGGGCTCGACGTGTTCGAACAGGAGCCGCTGCCCGCGGACCACAAATTGTGGACCCTGCCCGGAGTACTGCTGACCCCGCATGTCGCCGGCTATGGCCCCTATCTCGACGAGCGCCGCTATGCGATCATCGCCGACAATTGCCGCCGCTTTCTCGCCGGCCAGCCGCTGCGCAACCTGGTCGACAAGGCGCGCTGGTTCTGATCGCAGCGGGCCTCGCCTTCGCGACCCCGAGGGCGGCGACCGGCGCCCGCCGCAGGCAAAGTCTAGCGCCGGCGGAAGGCCGGCATGACCTCCTCGGCGACCCACTGGAACTGTTCGAGCATCGTCGCTTGCGGCGTGCCGAGGGGGCTCGACAGGCTGATATGTTCCATCCCCGGATAGCGCTCTTCGAAGCCCTTGAGCAATTCGATCAGCTGCTGCGGGGTGCCGGCAAACCACGATCCCAATTTCATGAAATGCTCGACCGTCGGCACCCCGGCCGCATCCCAGCCGCCGCGGCGGGCGACCGCCTGGATCTGCTCCGGCGTCAGTCCCGGCACAAAGCCCAACGGGGCAAACATCTTCACATGTTCTTCGTAAATCGGCTTGATTTCGCGGATTGCCTGCTCCTGGGTGCGGGCGAGATGAAAATGCAGCCCAAGCTGAAGGTTTTCGCCGAGCTGCCAATGCTTGCCGGCGCGTTCGGCCGCTTGTTGATAGGCGATGATCGGGCCGCCCTGCATCGTCGCCGCACCGCCGCCCACCGCCCCCTTGATGTCGTGTCTGACCATGAAGTCGAGGGCGCGCGGGCTGGCGCTGACGATCGGCTGCCAGCATTCGACCGGGCGATGGATCGGCCGCGGCACCAGGGTCAGCTCTTTCAGCTCGTAGCCGCGATACGGAACATTCGGGGGCAGGGTGTAGTATTTCCCGTGGTGGGAGAAGCGCTCGTTGTTGAACGCCTTCAACATAATTTCGACCGCTTCTTCAAAAATCTCGCGGTTAGCGTTCTGGTCGAGCAACGGGCCCCCCAAGGTTTCGACTTCGCGGGTGTGATAGCCGCGCCCGACGCCAAACACGGTGCGCCCCTGGGTCAGGATGTCGGCGGTGGCATAGTCCTCGGCCAGCCGCAGTGGATGCCACATCGGGGTAATGTTGAAGCCGCAGCCAATCTTGAGGTTCTTGGTGACATGGGCGAGGTGCACCGCGACCATCAGAATGTTGGGCAGGCACTCATAGCCCTCGTGTTGGAAATGATGCTCGGCGAGCCACAGGATGTCGTAGCCATACCGGTCCATGCATTTGGCGATCGCTTCGGTTTTTTCGAAGACGCTGGCGAGATGCTCGTTGGAATAGCGCCGCTCGTTGGCCGGGGTGGCGTCCTGGCCGCGGTCGGGAAGATCGACATGGCCGGCATAGACGGTCGTGAATTTGGTGATCATCCTCATCCCTCCGGATCGGCTGCTGGGCTTGGGGCGGCAAACCACCTCTCCCCGCTTACGTCACTCTCGCACATTCGGGCAGGCCCCGTCACGCACGGCACGCCTCTTCCGGCGGGCATTGACAGCGCCGCGCCGCGACCCAAAGCTCGCGGACGGCGCGGCATCTGCGCCGCCGACCGAGACAGGGGAGAGAACGCCAATGGGCTTGACGCGCCGAACGCTGCTCGCGCGCGGCGCCGCCGCGATCACGGCGGCGACCGTACTGCACTGGCCGGCGGGGGCGGCCGAATTCACCTTTAAATGCGGCGGCTCGCTGCCCGACGGCCATCCGATGGCGATCCGGGCGCGCGAGGCGATGAAGGCGATCAAGGAGGAGAGCGGCGGCCGGCTCGACATCACGCTCTATACCAACAGCGTGCTGGGCGGCGACACCGCGATGATCTCGCAGACAATCGCCGGCGCGCTGGAAATGTACGTCCTGCCCTTCGACCTGCTGGCGGCCAAAAACCCGGCCTGCGGCATCTTCGGGGTCGGCTACGCGTTTCTCGGCTACGACCACGTCTGGAAGGCGATGGACGGCGAGCTCGGCGACTATCTGCGCAGCATTGCCGAGCAGATCGGGTTTCATGTTGTCCATAATTGCTACGATCACGGATTTCGCGAGATCACCAGCCGCACCAAGCCGATCCGCTCACCCGAGGATTTGAAGGGGTTCAAGATCCGCCTGCCGGTCGCTCCCTATTACATTTCGCTGTTCCAGCATCTCGGGGCGTCGCCGACGCCGATCAATTTCTCCGAGGTTTACAGCGCATTGCAAACCGGGGTGGTCGACGGCCAGGAGAACCCGCTCGTGCTGATCGACACGGCCAAGCTTTATGAGGTGCAGAAATATTGCAGCCTGACCAACCATACCTGGGCCGGGCTCAACATCTCGTTCAGCAACATTGCCTGGAAGCGGCTGCCGCCGGATTTGCAGGCACTCGCCGAAAAACATTTCAATGAAAAGGCGCTCGCCGAACGCGCCGATTGGCAGGTCATGACCAAAACCGAAATCGACAACCTGACCAAGAAGGGGATGGTGTTCAATGCACCCGACCCCAAGCCGTTCCAGGACGCCCTGCGCAAGACCGATTTCTACGCGCAAATGAAACAGAAATCCGGCGACAAGGCGTGGGCGCTGCTCGAAAAATACACCGGCACGTTGACCTGATCTGGCCGCTGTAACAAACGGAGCTGTGGCTGTGCTGCGATCCGCGGACGCATCGTCGTGACCAGCGAGGCGCAATTGCCGCGGGCGGTCGCCGCCGACGGCGCGATCAGCCACGGGGCGTGGCGCCGGTTGGCGCGCAAGCTCGACCGGGTGATCGGCACCCTCGCCGAGGCGATCGGGGCGGCCTTGGTGCTGGCCGAGACGGCGATCCTGTTCGCCGGCGTCGTGTCGCGCTACGTCTTCAACAGCCCGCTGCTGTGGACCGACGAGCTGGCCAATTTCCTGTTTTTGTGGCTGGCAATGCTCGGCGCCGTCGTCGCGTTGCGGCGCGACGGGCATATGCGGCTGACAACCTTTGTCGCGTCGCTGAGCCCCGAACGCGGGCAATGGCTCGGCACCGTCGGGGCTCTGGTGGTCATCGCCTTTTGCTCGAAATCTTGTGGCCGGCCGCGCAATATCTGCAGATCCAGCGCTCGACCGAGCTGATCACGCTGCCCCTGTCCGACGGTTACCGCGTGCTCGCCCTGCTCGTCGGAATGACACTGCTGGCGGTGATCTCGCTGTTGCGGCTGATCGAGACCGCGGGCGGGCGCAACTTCCTGTCGGCGCTGGCCCTGGTCGCCGTGGTTGCCCTTGCCTTATGGCTGGCGCGACCGCTGCTGGTGGCCATCGTCAATGGCAGCCTGGTGCTGTTCTTTGTCGTGCTGGTCGCGCTGTGCGTGGTGATCGGCGTGCCGATCGCGTTCACCTTTGGCATCGCCACCTTTTCCTACCTGGCGCTGACCACCGGCCTGCCCTTGTCGATCGTCGTCAACCGGATTGACGACGGCATCTCGAACCTGCTGCTGCTGGCCGTGCCGATGTTCGTGTTTCTCGGCCTGCTGCTCGAAATGACCGGGATCGCGCGGGTGATGGTCAATTTCCTCGCGGCGCTGATCGGCCACGTCAAGGGCGGGTTGAGCTACGTCTTGCTCGGCGCGATGTATCTGGTGTCGGGAATTTCCGGATCGAAGGCCGCCGATATGGCGGCGGTCGCGCCGATCCTGTTTCCCGAGATGCAACGGCGCGGCTCGCATCCAGGCGAACTTGCCTCGCTGTTGGCGACGTCGAGCGCGATGTCCGAGACCATCCCGCCGAGCCTGGTGCTGATCACGATTGGCTCGGTCACCAACATCTCGATCGCGGCCCTGTTTACCGGCGGCTTGTTGCCGGCCGCGGTGGCCGCCTTGGCGCTGGTGGTCGTCGCCTGGTTCCGTTCGCGCCGCGCCGATACCGGCGGTGGCGAACGCGCGCCGGCGCGGCTGGTCCTGCGCTCCTTCATCATCGCGATCCCCGGCCTGACCCTGCCGTTTGTGATCCGCGCCGCGGTCATCGGCGGGGTCGCGACCGCGACCGAGGTCTCGACCGTCGGCGTCGTCTACACCGCGCTGTTAGGACTGATCGTCTACCGCCAATTCGACGTCCGGCGGATCTATCCGATCCTGGTCGACACCTTGTCACTGACCGGCGCGGTCATGATGATCATCGGCACCGCGACGGCGATGGCCTGGGCGCTGACCCAATCCGGGTTTTCGCAATGGCTGGTCGATGTGATGGCCAAGGTCCCCGGCGGTTCGGCCGGGTTTTTGGCGATCTCGATCGTGGCCTTTATCATCCTCGGCAGTGTGCTCGAAGGCCTGCCGGCGATCGTGTTGTTCGGACCACTGTTGTTTCCGGTCGCCAAGGCGATGGGCGTACATGAGGTGCATTACGCGATGGTGGTCATCCTGGCGATGGGGATCGGCCTGTTCGCGCCGCCCTTTGGCGTCGGCTATTACGGCGCCTGCGCGATCGGGCGCGTTTCCCCCGACGACGCCTTGTGGCGGATATGGCCCTATACCGCGGCCCTGGTTGTGGCCCTGATCATCGTCGCCGCGGTGCCGTGGCTGTCGATCGGCTTCCTCCATTGATTGGCGCGAACGGGCGCGGCAAGGTTAGGTGAAGCAGGAGGCAAGTAATCGGCAAGGCGACGATGGAGTATACGACACTCGGAAGAACCGGCCTCAAAGTCAGCGTCGCCGGACTGGGCTGCGGCGGCTTCAGCCGCCTCGGGCTCGGCACCGGCGGCAGCGAGGCGGATGCGATCGCGCTGGTGCGCGAGGCGTTTTCATTGGGCGTCAACCTGTTTGACACCGCCGCCGTCTACGGCACCGAAGCCGTGCTTGGCCAAGCGCTCAGTGTCGTCCCGCGCGAGCAAGTAGTGATCACCACCAAGGCCTGGGTGCCGCCGCGACCCGCGCGCACCGCTGCCGAGCGGCTGGTCGCCAGCCTCGACCATTCGCTCAAGGCGCTTGGCACCGACTATGTCGACGTCTTCCAGCTGCACGGTGTCGCCCCCGACGCCTACGACCATGCCCGCGAGGTGCTGGCGCCGGTGCTGCGCGACCAGCAGCAGCGG